>CAVEMY010000012.1:0-34147 GCA_963617005.1 Parabacteroides distasonis
CTTTTGCAGACAGATACGTGGTGTGGCTGGCGCTTTTACGAGAAAAATGGCTTCAAACGCCTAGCGCAATACAAACTCGGGGCCGTTGCCGACCGGATTTCGGGCATCCAAAGAGAGGAATCCGCCTTTTTATACGGCGCTCGCTTTTAGAGATGTTAGAAATCGGCAAAAAGCGCCTTTTTCTCGTCTTTTTAGGGTCATTTTCTGAAAATTTCTGTTTTCATAGGACTCTTTTTTGTATATGATTCGGGCTAAACAAGTGGCGCAGTTTCGCTGAAGTTAACCGAAATTAGACGCAATTGCCGTCTTTTCAGCCAAAAATCGCCGTTAGATCAACCTTGTCTTGGGCCAAGACGCCCTCGAGGATGAAAGACTATGGACTTACGCAAACTCAAAAGCATCATTGACCTGATGAAAGAGGGAGGCGTTTCCGAAATTGAACTCACAGAAGGCGAAGACCGCGTCAGAATCGTTAACGGCCCCGATTTAAAAGGCGTTGCTCTTCCTTCTAGCGAAAAAGAAGTTTTTACCGTTTCGACTCAATCGACCCAAGTAGAAAAACCGATTGCTACAGCCAAAGAAACGGAAACCATTAACGCTCCGATGGTCGGGACCTTTTATCGGTCTCCTTCTCCTGGAGCCAAACCCTTCGTTTCCGTTGGACAAACCGTGCACGCTGGAGAAACAGTCTGCATTATTGAGGCAATGAAGCTCTTAAATGAGATTGAAGCCGAAAGCGACGGAACGATTGTGAAGATTCTCGTTGAAAATGGCGATCCTGTTGAATTCGGGCAGGCGCTTTTTGAGATTCGCCGTTAACTCGACGCGGACGAGAAGCTATGTTTGGAAAAATCCTCATCGCCAATCGCGGAGAAATTGCCTTGAGAATTCTTCGTGCCTGTCGCGCGATGAATATCAAGACAGTGGCGGTGCATTCGACAGCCGATGCCGATGCGATGCACGTGCGTCTTGCGGACGAAAGCGTTTGCATTGGTCCACCCGCGCCCTCGATGAGTTACTTAAATATTCCGGCAATTATTTCTGCTGCGGAAGTCACTGACGCCGAAGCGATTCACCCAGGATATGGTTTTTTGTCGGAAAACGCTGATTTCGCCGATCGCGTTGAAAAAAGTGGCTTTGCCTTCATCGGTCCACGAGGCGACACAATTCGCTTAATGGGCGACAAGATTAACGCCAAGCGTGCGATGGTCAAAGCCGGTATCCCCATTGTTCCAGGCTCTCTTGTTGAGCTACCTGATGACACACAGCGGATTGCCGATTTAGCTAAAGAAATCGGTTACCCCGTGATTGTTAAGGCTTGTGCTGGCGGCGGTGGCCGCGGCATGCGTGCCGTAAGAACAGAAGCAGCGCTCATTAACTCGATTTCCATTCTTCGCTCGGAAGCGAAAAACGCCTTCGGCTCCGACAAACTTTACTTAGAAAAGTATCTTGAGAATCCGCGGCACATTGAAATTCAGATTCTTTCGGATAATTTCCAAAACGCGGTTTACTTAGGAGAGCGCGACTGCTCGATGCAGCGGCGCAATCAGAAACTCATTGAAGAAAGTCCTGCTCTTGGAATTTCTCGCAAAGCCATTGAGCGGTTAGGAGAGCGTTGCGTAGAAGCGTGCCGCAGAATCGGCTACCGAGGCGCTGGCACCTTTGAGTTCCTCTACGAAAACGAGAACTTCTACTTTATCGAGATGAATACCCGTATTCAGGTCGAGCACCCTGTCACCGAGCTTGTGACTGGAATCGATATTGTTGCCGAGCAAATTCGTCTTGCCTCAGGAGAGCGCCTTTCTATTAAGCAAAAAGACATCAACTGTCGAGGTGCCGCTATCGAATGCCGTATTAATGCAGAAACCCCCTTTACCTTTAGGCCAAGCCCCGGGAAAGTTTCTGTTTGGCATGTGCCAGGGGGCCCTGGGATTCGGATGGAAAGCCATCTATATTCGGGCTACACGGTTCCAGCCTTTTACGATAGTCTTATCGCAAAACTTGTTGCCTATGGTCCAAGTCGAGAAGTCGCTTTAGCTCGCATGAAGGTGGCGTTAACAGAACTTGCTTGCGAGGGAATTAGCACAAATACCGCATTGCTTCGCGCAATCTTAGCCGACACAGGTTACGCGCAAGGCGGACAAAACATTCACTACTTAGAAAAGAAATTGGCCGAGTGGCAATTGCGTCGTAAGGAGAAAGCAGGCGATGTTGCGTGAGGCGACCCTTTTTGTTTCAGAGAAAATTGCAGAACGTTTAGGCGACGCCCTAATGGAAAACGGCGCCTTAAGCGTCTCTTTAGCCGACGCCGATGCCAATAACGAGGCAGAAGAACCTCTTTATGGGGAGCCTGGGCTAGAGCCTGAGATTCGCGCCTGGAAGCGCTCGAAGTTAAGCTTTCTTGTCGATGAAAACTTCGATGCGAATGACGTTGCCAAAAAAGCTTTCGCCTCTCTTAAGTTAGAACCCGTAGCATTGGATTCATTAGAAGACGTTCCTGATACCGATTGGGTCAAAGTCACGCAAGCGCAGTTTGGTCCCACGAAAGTCAGTGACCGTCTTTGGATTGTCCCAAGTTGGAATGAACCGCCAAAGCCAGAAGCGATCAATATTCGCTTAGATCCCGGTGTTGCCTTCGGCACAGGCTCTCACCCAACGACGAAACTATGCCTAACGTGGCTCGATCAAAATTGCAAAGCCGGCATGTCCATGCTTGACTTTGGGTGTGGCACAGGGATTTTGGCCATTGCTGCGGCAAAACTCGGCGCCACTGATGTCGCTGGCGTTGATATTGACCCACAGGCAGTCGAAGCCGCTAAGGTTAACGCAGCAGCCAATAACGTTTTAGCAACGTTTGCTCTACCCGATGCCTTTAAAGGGCGGCGCTTTGACATTGTGGTGGCCAACATTTTGGCCAATCCCTTAAAGGTCTTAGCCCCAGAACTCATTGCAAAATTAAACGATACTGGTTTTCTTGTCCTCTCTGGCGTTCTCTCGCATCAGGTCGATGACTTAATTCGTGCCTATCACGAAGTCGATTCTCGCATTAACTTGCGCGTTTACAATGAAGAACAAGATTGGGTTTGCCTTGTGGCGCACAAAGGCGAACCGAAGGAAATGTAATTCATGGCTTATGTAACTCGTTGTCCATATTGTGGTTCTGTTTGGCGTTTGCCAAACAAAGAAACGGCTGAAGGCGCTCCCGTTAAGTGCTCGAAGTGCCGCAATTTCTTTGATGCAACGCGGGACTTATTGTGTGTACCCGATCGGCTTTTCCCAGAAATCGCGAAAGAAAACGAGGAAAAGCTTGCAATGACTGCTCCTGTGGCCCCTCAGGTCGCACCAGTAGAACCCGTTGTGCTGGCCACTCCCGTATTTCAACCCACGGCGCCTCAGGCACCTATTGTTGCTCCAGTGGTCACTGCGCCAGCCTCTGACATCGCTCCTGCTGCAGCAGTTTCTACAGAGGCCTCTCCCGCGCCAAGCGAAGCGGCAACCCTCTCTGAAGACCAACCCGTGGTTAAAGAGAATTCTGAGCCAGTTGAGGAGCCCGAAGCAAACGAAGATCCACTGTTTGCTCCACCAAAAGCGCCTGTTACCCCAACTCGTCAGGGCATTGCTTTAAAGCAAGCCGATGAAGCAAAAGAGAAACTTGAAAAACTGAGTTCTCTGATGGCTGACTTCTCAGGGCGAACAGAACCCACTGTTGGCGCACCAACAAGTAGTGAAGCTGAAAAGGCTCCCTTAACAGAACCGAAGAATTCCACAGAAGCTGGCATTGCTGTCACGCAAGCGGTTGCAAGAAAAAAACCAAAGCGCTCCTCCACGGCTACCCTTTTAGTCTTAGCGTTGTTTGTCGTGATTTTGTGTGTTGCGGCTCTCATCTTTAATCAAAGTGTTCTCGCGAAGTTCCCGAAAACAAAACCTGTTTTTGAGGCTGTCTGCACAAAGATTACGTGCCCAGGCTTTTACCTAAACAATATCGAGGCGTTTGCCGTAACAAAAGCGCAGTTAACAAATGCGGGAACACCAGGAAGCTACACACTTGAAGTAACAATCATGAATGGATCAAACATTGCGCAAGCGATGCCCCATTTATCGCTACAGCTTGTTGATGAAAATGATGCAGAAATTACGCGTCAGGTTTTAACACCCGCTGACTTTCTCGCTGACCCTAGCGTGAAAAGCTTAGGCGCGGGCCGTTCTCTTTCAATTCATGTGAATATGCGCACGAACGCCACACCTTCGCGCTGCATTGCCACCCCCATCTATCCATGAGTATCTGTATTACTGGATCTGCGGCTTTTGATACCGTCTTTTCTTATCGCGGTGAGTTCGGGCCCCATTTTGATTCCAAACACCTTAGGCATGTGAACGTCTGTTTTCCTGCCTCTTCGATGGTTCGGTACTTTGGCGGGTGTGGCGCGAATATCGCCTACGCTGTAAGCCTCTTAGGCGACGCGGCAACACTGATGTGCGCCTTTGGAGAAAATGATGCCGCTCCCTTTAAAGAGCACTTAATGAAATGCGGCGTCAAACTCTTTACGCATAGCCTCCCCAATGAATTCACAAGTCAATGCATTTTGATCTGCGACGCAGCAGGTTCTCAAATCGCAACCTTCTCCGCCAATGCCGCTGACTTCACACGCACCGACATTTGGCCCGAAGACGAAACGTTTCATGTGGGAATTTTGTCTCCTGAAACCCGTCCTGTGATGATTGGCCGCTTAAAGCAATTTGTCGAACGGAAAGTGCCTTTCTTTTTTGATCCCGGACAGATTACGCCACGCTTTACATCTCTTGAATTGAAGAGCTTTTTTGAAGCCGCACGCTACATTGTGATGAGCGACTACGAATTCGAGGTCGTCCAAAGGATCACAGGGCTAACCGAAGTTGACCTCTTAAAGAATTCCGAGGCACTTTTTGTCACGCGCTCAGAAAATGGCGCCACCGTTTTCACAAAAGAGGGAAAACTTACCGTCGAGGCAGTCAATGTTCGCGCTGTTGACACCATTGGCGCCGGAGACGCTTTTCGAGCCGGGCTCTTGCACGCTGTCACACACAACCTTTCCTGGGAAAAGGCGCTAAAACTCGGGTGCGCCATCGCCTCCTTTAAAGTCGAAAAGCGGGGAGCCGAAACCTATAGCCCCACGCGCGAAGCAATACTAAGTCGCATTGCGGCTACGTATGGCGACGCGACAGGCTTTGCTCTCTAGAGGTGGAAAAGCCCCTGTATCGCTACAGAGGCTCCTCTTAACAAGCAAAAGCTAAAACCGATTACTTACCGATTGAGTCCATAAACTCGCAGTAGCTCTTCTTAGTAAGAAGAGGCTTAAAGTTTTCGGAAATTTCTTTGGCTTTCGCGCCGTCGTCAGCGAGTAAGTCAACGAGCGTGTAGGCTAAAACCGCAGGCGACTTCTCAAAGGCTGTGTCGCGGTCTGCGAGGTCATAGTCCGCTCCATGCAAAGACCCGCGCACGCATCCGACCCACGAGTGCACAATCGGGATAAGATGAGAAACGTCACCCATATCGGTGCTAGCTGTGTTGTGGGGGCCTGCGGCAACGTCTTCGGCCGGGAAAAAGCACCTTGCGTTTTCTTCTAATAGGCCACGCAACGCTAAATCGGGGCGAAGCGGCAAGTAGCCTGGCATATCGTGAATGACGCATTCGGCGCCGATTGCGTCGGCTCCGGCCTTTAACGCACGATTGATATCGTTGTTATAACGCTTTAAACCATCGATGGATGCGGCACGCACATAGCTTTCCATTGTCACGTGATCAGGGACAACGTTAACGAGGTCGCCGGCGTTTGTGAGAATCGGGTGAAAGCGCACATAGTCTTCTTCACGGAAGCGATCGCGAATCGCGTTCACGCCCATCATGCCAATCATGGCCGCATTTAAGGCATTGATGCCTTTATCAGGAGAGCCTGCCGCGTGAGCAGCCTTACCGTTAAACTCAACAATTTTCCCAATAAAGCCGTTGCAACTAGCTCCTGACCCGTATGTTCCATTGGGGTTATCCGTGACATTGACATGCATTTGCATGGCGATATCAATATCGTCAAACCCGCCTTCCTTGATGATCTGTTCCTTGCCGCCTAAGTAGCTAATCTTTCCTTCTTTGACTAACCCAGCGCGGTATCCGAGCTCAACGTACTCTTCTGCAGGAACGGCAAAAAAGACAATGTCGCCTGCCATTTCTTTGGCTAGTCCCGTGTCTTTCAAAGCCCAGGCAACTGCCAACATATTGGCAATCTGCACGTTGTGTCCGCAGCAGTGTGCCGCGCCACTTTCCGCGGCATACGGGGAATTCTTGCAGATGACGGCATCGAGCTCACCTAAGATCGCCACGGTCTTACCTGGCTTTCCGCCCTTAAGACGCGCCTTAAGGCCTGTTAGGCCCCACCCTGTCGTGTACTCAAGACCAAGAGAATCAAAAATGGCACGCACCTTGGCCGATGTTTTCACTTCTTTGTACCCTAATTCGGGTTCGTGAAGAATGGAATCGGCGATTGCTTCAATGTCTGCGCGACGTGCTTTAATCGCAGCAAGAAGTTTTGCTTTCATTTCCTGCTTATTCATAAGTGTTACCTCTCATATCTTTTTATACGTTCGACAGTTTACTGTGCCGAAAGTAAAAGGCGAAGTCTCTATAGAGAACATCTATAGAGACCCCGCCCGATCCGATTCGCCTCCATCCGGTATCGGACCTTTCCCTCCAAAAAAGTTTTGAGTCCAATCAAACTTTCTTGGACTTCTTTTAGCCTTTAGAAGACTCCTTCTAAGCGAAGGATGATTTCGGCCAAAATCGTCGCGCAGATAAAGCTACCCGCGGAGACGCAAAGCGCAACCGGAATAATCTTCCAAGATAAGCTCTTGAAAGCTTCCAAGTCTTTACCGACGCAAAGGCCAGCGTAGGCCAAAATCGGCGTTGTCGTTGCCAAAAGGCTGATGTTCTTGACTTGAGCAAGTATCCATTCGCCACCTGGGAAACCAGGAACGGAAACGATAACAGCTGTTAAAGAAACCCAAAACACGGTCGGAAGCTTCGAAAAGCCCGGCAAATTCGCGATAACGCAGCCGATAAACGTGATAACGAGCAAGACCAAGGCGCCCATAGAGCCCGCGGCCAATTCGCCCTTAAAGCCAATCATGTTGGCAATCACGGTAAAGATCGAAGTAACGATGAGAATAAAACCGATATCTCTTAATTTCGCAAACATGGCTTTTTCTCCTTACTTCTGAACGGGTTCGCGACGATCGCCCGTGACCTTTTCGTAGACCCAGACCATCACCGGCAAAGAAACGAACAAGGCAAAGTAGATGCCTAAAATCGTCGTCATGAGGTTCGCAGCACCCGCATAGGCCAAAACGGTCTCGGTGTACTCAGGATAAACCGCAACGATTGAGGCAACACCCGCGGCCATCATCGAGGCCGATCCGATGCCAGCGCCCATGGCCAAAGAATGCGGATGGAACCATCCGAACTGCGCAATCACGCCAACCAACACGGAAATCCACGCTGCACCAAAAACCGTACCGCAAATGTACATGCCCATCACGCCACGGCCTTCAGGCGAGTCAATACCGTACTTCTCAGCAATAATCGCGATGTTGGGTTCGCGGTCAATCGAGTAGCAAGCACCAATGGCTTCACGTCCCATCTTAAGGAGCAATGCCATCGGAAGACCCAAAATCATCGTACCGAAGAAGTGACCGAATTCCTGCATGATTAAGGCCCAGCCCGAGTTAAGCAACTTGCCTAAGTTCGGACCAATGCCAAGACCCAAGTACGCGACAAGAAGAAGCATCGCAATCGGCATAAAGTGCGCCGCGCGTTCCTGTTCTTCCATCGAGAGGATCTTTAATTTGGGAATCGAAAGAATGCCTCCCAATACCATGGCATACAAAAGGGGCAACAAAACTACGATACCAATCTTCTGAGTACCAATCGCATCGGAGACCATGACAACTAGAAGCGCCAAGACATGGAGCTTAATTTTTCCTAGAAATTGCATGGTGATATTTCCATAAAGTTATAAAAATCAAAGACAGCCTCCACCAAACGGCAGAAAACCGTCATCCATTTCGCATCTTATTCACATTTTTTACAAATTGCAATATTTGGTTACAAGTACCGTTTTTCCGATTTTTGACGTTGCAAATATCCGACACGACTTCTTACAAACCCAAACTCGCAAGAGGCCTTAAAAGCGCTCTTTTGCCTATAGGGTTTTCGGTACAATTGCACCACTGACTACTTGGAGTGATTCCCCGATGACGAGCCTTAACGATGTGGCTGGAGCCATTGAGCTTGGCCGCGAAGTTTTAATCCGTGAAGCCGATTGCGTAAAGCACCTTGCTGACACCCTTAATTCAGGGCCCTTTGCCAAAGCGGTTGACCTGATTCTTTCGAGTTCGGGCCGTGTGATCGTAAGCGGCGTCGGTAAATCGGCTCACGTCGGTCGCAAAATGGCAGCGACCTTAGCCTCAACGGGAACGCCTGCCTTTTTCGTTCACGCCGCAGAGGCCGCGCACGGCGATCTTGGGATGATTACCGCTGAAGACGTCGTCATTGCCGTCTCCTACTCTGGGACAACAAACGAACTCTTGACGATTGTTCCTGTATTAAAGCGTGAAGGCGTGCACCTTATTTCTATTACAGGGAACCCTGAGAGTGCTCTCGCCAAAGCCGCCGATGTCTCTTTAGATATTGGTGTTAGGCATGAGGCCTGCCCCTTAAATTTGGCTCCAACCTCTTCTACCACAGCAACGTTAGCCTTAGGAGACGCCCTAGCGGTTGCCCTCATGCACGAAAAAGGCTTTACAAAAGAAGACTTTGCGCGCTCGCACCCTGGTGGCGCCTTGGGTCGCAGATTGCTCACGCACGTGCGTGATGTGATGCGCTCAGGAGACGCTGTCCCTTCTGTTTGCGAAGGAACGAGTGTTTTAGATGCCGTACGAGAAATTACGAAAAAGCATATCGGCATGACAGCGATTGTCGATAAAGATGGGCGCGTTACGGGAATCTTCACCGAGGGCGACCTTCGACGCTTAATTGAAAAGCGCGGGGACATTCGCGCTGTTGTGATCGATGACGTGATGACCAAAACCCCGACAACGATTACTGCCGATGAGATGGCTGCCACAGCCGCGAAGGTCTTAGAAAAAACATTGAAAAATCAGCTTCTTGTCGTTGACGATGCAGGGCACCTCATTGGAGCGCTTCATATGCACGACTTAATGGGAGCGAAGGTTATCTAATGGATAAAGCCCTACTCGAAGCCGCTAAACGCATCCGCCTTGTCGTTCTTGATGTCGACGGTGTTTTAACCGATGGCTCGATTTGGACGGGCCCTGATGGCGAATTGGTAAAGCGCTTTTATACGCGCGACGGCTTAGGACTTATTTTGCTACAAAAGGCAGGGATTCCTGTGGCAATCCTCACGGGTCGCATCTCAAAGCAAACCGCAGCGCGCGCTACTGAACTTGGCATTAAAACTGTACGGCAAGGGAAAACCTTTAAGGGTGATGACTTTTTAGAGATTGTGAAGGAATTTGGCCTCACCCCAGAAGAAGTGGCCTATATGGGTGATGACGTTCCCGATATCCCGCCACTTAAACTTGCTGGACTTCCGGCGTGTCCGGCCGACGCCGATCCGTCTGTTTTACCTTTGGCTAAATTCGTAAGTCCCGCCCCTGGCGGCCAAGGGGCAGTCAGAAGCCTCGCGGAACTTATCTTACGAAGCCAAGGAAAGTGGGATGAGCTCGTCGGTCGCTACTACCTAACAAAAGCGAGTGAGCCATGCACTTAAGAGATCGCATCGTCTCCCTTTGTGGGCTGGGGCTTCTTGCCGCTTTGGTTGCGGCAACGGGTTACTACGCGGTTCGCTCGAATTTCTTAGTGACAAGTGTCACGCCCAACCAAGAGTCGCCTGACTTTGCCTCTCGCGACTGCGTTGTGACAACCTTTGAAGCCGACGGCACACCCAAGTACCGCATCTATGCCGAATATGTCGAGCATTACACAGACGGTAGAAGCGTCAGCATCAAACCCAAACTTGTGACGCTTTCGCCAGATAAGCCGCAACTTAAAATGTCCGCAAACACGGGGTCTACCTTAGACGAAGGAGAAACTGTGGTCTTTACGGGTAACATCGTTTTAACTCGAGCCGGCGACCGCGAAAACGCCCCCTTGCGTCTTACAACATCCCACGCAATCGTCAATCCCGACACCCAAGTCGTGACAAGTAACGCTCCCGTTCGCATCGAACACGGCGGAGACGTGAGCACAGGCATCGGTTTTGACTACGATAATGTCGATCGCATCGTTCACCTTGATTCCGATGTGCACACGTTTATCATGCCTAGGAACTCTCGCTAATTTAAGACACATCTTTTGCCTATGAAACGCACTGCAATCTTTTCAGCTATAGCGACACTACTTATTCCTGCTGTAAGTTTTGCCTTAACTGGTGACCGCTCGCAACCGATTGAGATCGTCGCCGATTCCTTCAAAGGCGACGAGGTCGGTCGCACAGCCGTGTATTCTGGGCACGTTGAAATTCACCAGGGCTCTCTTGAGGTCCTAGGCGACCGCGTCGAGCTCGTAATCGATGCTAAAGGCTATCGCACACTCACAGTTACGGGTAACCCCGTTCGCATGAAAGAGATGCGTGACCCGAAAGTCAAAGGCATCGAAGAATGGGTTCACGCCACGTCATTGAAAGCGATTTACGAAGAAAAAACGGACCGCATTATCCTGCGTGATAACGCGCGTTTGACTCGCAGTGAAAATGGCACCGTTTTAGATTCAACCAATGGCGCTGTGATTACTTACGATTTATTGCACGCCACAAGTCACGTTGTGGGCGGGAAAGAAAACGGCCAAAAGACACGTATCTCAGCGGTTCTTTCTCCACGGCAAAAAGATAAGAAAGCAGAACCTGCGCCTCGTGCGACGCCACCGAAATTGCGTGGTGATTCGACACTGCGCAATCGCTAATTTGACGACACTAATTAAGAGAAGTTCATGGATAAAAAAACTGAAACTCACACACTAAGAGCCGAAAACCTCATGAAGCGCTTCGGTTCACGTACCGTCGTCAATAATGTTTCCTTTGATGTGAAAACTGGCGAAGTCGTGGGACTGATGGGTCCGAATGGCGCAGGGAAAACCACAAGCTTTTATATGGTCGTGGGCCTAATTGCACCAAACGACGGAAAGATTTTCATTGACGACACAGAAATCACGCATTTGCCGATTCATAAGAGATCACACCTTGGGGTCACATATTTACCGCAAGAGGCAAGTGTCTTCCGTCGCTTATCAGTTGAAGACAACATTCGAGCGATTTTGGAATTAAAGGAAGACGCCAACGGCAAGCACCTCACAAAAGACGAAATCGAAACCGAATTAACGCGCCTATTAAAAGACCTACAAATTGAGCACTTACGCACCAATATGGCGCTTTCTTTATCGGGTGGCGAAAGACGTCGCACAGAAATTGCGCGCGCCTTGGCTGCAAACCCCCAATTTATTTTGCTCGATGAACCTTTCGCAGGCGTCGACCCGATTGCCGTAAAAGAAATTAAGCGGATTGCGTGCTTTTTAAAGTCTCGCGGCATTGGAGTGCTCATCACGGACCACAACGTGCGTGAGACGTTAGGAATCTGCGACAGGGCCTTTATCATTAACGAAGGTGAAGTGCTCGCTGAAGGTCACCCCGACGATATCGTCAACAACCCAACGGTTCGAGACATCTATCTTGGCCGCGACTTCCGTATGTAGTGCGTTATGGCGGCTTCGTCGATTGGAATCGGCTTAGGTCAAAAGCAAAAAGAACTTCCTAAGCCATTACTTCTTAAATCGGCTGCGCTTTTAACGCTCCCGCTAGAGACTCTTAACGAAGCAATCGAAGCGGAAATCGCTCTTAATCCCTTCTTAGACCGCGTTGAAAAAGAACCCGTGGAGTCTATTTCTATGGATTCCACGCCTTTTGATGAACCTTTCGGGCTAGAGCGAGACTTTCATAATGAAACCTCTTTCTTAACGTGGAAAGAAACCTCTAAGCGCCTCGAAAAAGAAGCCGAAGACACGGACCCCACGGAAACTCTCACTTACTCAGAGACACTTCTTACGCACTTAACGCGGCAAATTGAACTTCTTAACATCGCCAAAGAAGAAAAAGAGCTTGCTACGTGGATCGCCGGAAATCTCACTGACGATGGACTTCTTGATGGCTCTTTAGAAGCCATCGCAGACTCTTTTGAAAAAGACATCCCAATAGAAAAATGGGAAAAAGCTCTTTTCACTGTCCAAGATTTGGATCCCGCTGGTGTTGGTGCTCGCACGCAACTTGACGTGCTTATCTTGCAACTGACCCATGCGGCGCACGATGAGAATTCTGAGTTACGCCAAATCGCCATTCAAATTCTTAAAACCGCGCCAGAACTTTTACTTAAAGGCGATAAAAAGAAAATCGCTGAGACACTTTCCGTTCCTATTGAGAAAGTGAAAGACGCTATTGCCCTACTTTCCTCTCTTGACCCGCGTCCTTGTGCACGATTTGCCGATTTAAGTAAGTCGCAAGCAGTGGCTGATTTTTCTGTTCGTAAAAAAAATGGCAAGCTCGTTTTAAATTTCCACGAGGACGCCATTGCGCACATCGCCTTTAACGAAGAGACCTTTAACTTACTAAAGGATTCTAGGAAGCCCATCCCGAAAGACATGGCGCAGTTTGCGCGAGAGGCGAAACTCTTTATTCAAGCTCTTGAGCAACGTAAAAAGACACTTACAACGATTGTGACAACGCTTTTTGCAAAGCAAAAGGCATTCTTTACCGCTGGCCCCGAAGCACTTATCCCCATGAGTATGCAAGAGCTTGCTGACGCACTTTTAATCTCAAAGTCGACAGTAAGCCGCGCTGTTGCAGGAAAATATATCGAGACGCCTTTTGGGTTTTATCCCTTGAAATTTTTCTTTTCTGCTTCTTTAGCCACCGATAATCCAGAAGCCTCCCTTGCGAGTGTCGGCGTGCGCTCCAAAATCCGCGAACTTGTTGAAAAGGAAGACCCCAAAAAGCCATTTAGCGACAGTGAAATTGCAAAAGCCTTAGAAAAAGAAGGCATCCACGTTGCCCGTCGCACTGTTGCGAAATACCGAGAATTAGAGAAAATTCCACCAAAAGACGAACGGCGTAGCCTTGTGGATTGAATTTACAGCTCTTCTTCTCTTTTTTTGCGCTGATTTTTTGTGTTACGCCTTTCTAGGGAGTACCTTCTCTCCGATATACTTGAAGAAAATACAGAAAAATACTTGCCCCGATGAGATACCTTAGCCCAATACTTAATCCAGAAGAGAACATCCTCGTTGATTTGGATGTTTTAAGTCTAAAGCGCCTTTTTGAAGAAGCCGCCAAAGTGCTTTCTCCCTCAGTAGGCGTTCCTGCGCAAAGCATTTTTGATGCGCTTATCGCAAGAGAAAAACTGGGATCTACGGGCCTAGGCAATTCAGTTGCCATTCCTCACGCAAGAATCGGAAACTCGTCTACTCCCTCACTCTGTCTTGTTCGCACAAAAGAGCCCATTGCCTGCGCGGGCCCCAACCAAAAGGAAGCGCGCCTCTTTTTTGTTGTGGCTATTTCTGAAACGGCTCCTGACGCTTACCTCGATATCCTTCGGGAAGTGGCCGAGCTCGTTCAAGACGAAGGGATGTTAGAAACTCTTCTTGAAGAAGAGGCTGCTACAGATATCGCAAGCTTTATTCGCGCCTGGGAGCTTGCAAGCCCCGAGGCTTAAAGAATAGGGAGGAACAACAGATGGACCTTCGTTTAGTGATTGTCACAGGGCTTTCGGGATCGGGTAAATCCATTGCCATCCGGCAGCTCGAAGATAGCGGCTATTACTGCTTGGACAATCTTCCTCTTGAGTACCTCATTCCTGTTTTAAAGCATTTAAATGATCGAGGTGTCGACCGCATTGCCGTGGCTATCGATGCTCGCGGTTTATCCGAACCCGAACAAAGCCTCGCCTGCATTGAAGAACTACGCAAAAACCACGTTGATGTGCGCATTCTCTTTTTAACAGCCACAAACGCCGAACTCGTCAAGCGCTTTTCTGAAACACGGCGCCGCCACCCGCTTTCAATCCGTAGAGACGATAAAGAAGAACGGACTCTTGCTGAAGCCATTAGCGTAGAGCGAGAACTCTTATCCCCCATTGAAGATCAAGCGCACGTCATTGACACAACGCGGATGCTTCCCAATACCTTGCGCCATTGGGTAATGGAATTTGCAGGAATCCCCGCCTCAGCGATGACGCTTGCCTTTGAAAGTTTTGCCTTTAAAAATGGGCTACCTGTTGCCGCAGACTTAGTCTTTGATGTAAGAAACCTCCCGAATCCCTTTTACGATGAAAAGCTTCGTGGTTTAACGGGATTGGACGCCCCTGTTGCTGAGTTTTTAGCCAAGCAACCTGAAGTCAAAGCAATGCTTAGCGATATCACGCACTTTATCGAGAAGTGGCTTCCTTCCTACGAAGCGCAAAACCGCCACTATTTGACTGTCGCCATCGGATGCACAGGTGGTCAACACCGAAGTGTCTACGTCGCTGATCAACTCGCTAAAGCCTTCCGCGATAAAGTCTTAACCGTTGTGCGCCATAGGCGCTTAGCTGAAAAGCCTCTTTGAAGAAAATCGGCGCGAGTTGCGCCGATTTTCCACTTCTTAGTTCAATTTAGATTTCAACCTTTGGCATCTTCGCAAAGCTCTTTTCTAAATCCTCATCTGTCGGGATCGTATCGGACATCGTCCCGTCGTTAAAGCGCTGGTAAGCCGACATATCAAAGTAACCGGTACCTGTTAAGCAGAAAAGAATGACCTTCTCTTCGCCGGTTTCTTTGCATCGGAGAGCCTCATCCACAGCAACCTTAATCGCATGGCTGCTTTCAGGAGCCGGAAGGATGCCTTCACAACGCGCGAATTGCTCAGCGGCGGCAAAGACAGAAGTCTGTTCCACTGCACGAGCCTCGATGAGCTTGTCGTCGTAAAGTTGAGAGACAATGGCGCTCATGCCGTGGTAGCGCAAGCCACCTGCGTGATTGGCTGACGGAATAAAGCTCGAACCCAAGGTATACATCTTCTGCAACGGGCAGACGCGACCCGTATCGCAGTAGTCATAGGCGTAGCGGCCACGCGTTAAACTCGGGCAACTTGCGGGTTCAACAGCGATGATGCGGCAGTCGAGCTTTCCTTTAATCTTTTCTCCCATAAAGGGGCTAATAAGGCCACCCAGGTTAGAGCCGCCACCTGCGCAACCAATGACGATATCGGGAGTGATGCCATACTTATCTAAAGCAGCTTTCGCTTCCAACCCAACAACGGTTTGATGCAAAAGCACTTGAGAAAGAACGGAACCCAAGACATAGCGGTAACCATCGCGCGTTACAGCAGCCTCAACGGCTTCAGAAATGGCGCACCCTAAGCTTCCTGTCGTCCCAGGAAACTCTTCGAGCATCTTGCGACCGACTTCTGTTGTGTTCGAGGGAGAAGGGGTGACTGTCGCACCAAAGGTTCTCATCACTTCTTTTCTTTGTGGCTTTTGCTCATAAGAACACTTCACCATAAAAACGTTGCAATCAAGCCCCAAATAAGCGCAGGCCATCGCAAGTGCCGTACCCCACTGACCAGCACCCGTCTCTGTGGTCACGCCTTTTAGCCCCTGCTTTTTCGCGTAGTAGGCCTGAGCGATAGCAGAATTAAGTTTATGGCTCCCAGAAGTATTCTGGCCTTCAAACTTATAGTAAATCTTCGCGGGCGTCCCAAGAACCTTTTCTAAGCAATAGGCTCGTGTTAAGGGAGAAGGGCGATACATCTTGTAGAAGTCAAGCACTTCTCCAGGAATATCGATGTAAGGGTCCGTTGTATTCATTTCTTGAGCAACGAGCTCTTCGCAGAAAACGTGGCCCAATTCTTCCGCGGTCACGGGCTTGTGTGTGGCTGGATTTAAAAGTGGCGCAGGCTTATTTTTCATATCCGCGCGCAGGTTGTACCACGCTGTCGGAATCTCATCTTCGCTTAGGTAGGTTTTGTAAGGGATCTTAGCCATAGTGGTCTCCTTTATTTGTTTACAAAGTTTTTGAGCATAAAAAAACGGACTGAAAGCACGTCTTCCAATCCGTCAGCATCCAAATGAATTTTTATTTATCGAATAGACAACAGAAAGCGCTGACGGAAGTTACCGCCAGAGCCACCAGCCAAAAAAGTTCTTTTCGATAAATGTCATAACGCGGGCTAGTTTAACAAAATCTAAAAAAATCGCAAAATTGGAGTGCCTTGCGTAACGAAGAGAAAGACCAAAGGCATCTTTCCTAGGGACAAAGACTTATTGCGTTTCGCTAACGGCGATTATCCTAACCGCGGTTATCACAGCGAAGAGTTCTTTTGTCGCAAAAGCCTCTTATGGGCCTTAAGAAAGAGTCTTAAGCCATAGGCTCTCTCGGGTAGAATTCCAATGAAACAAACGAACCTTTTTTGCGACCTTTCTATGAGAAAAACGCCACTACTTCTTGCTTCGCTTTGCGCGACGCTTCTTTTAACCTCGTGCATGATTCCAACGGACCGCACCATGATTCGCGTTTCGACGATTCCCGCTGGGGCCCTCATTGTCAATAGCGAAGGAAAAATCTTAGGGCAAGAACCCCTGAATGTTGAATGGCGTATGCAAGGGATTACTGCGGTTGCGCCAAACGTTTGGCAAACCTCGTCTCTTACTGCCGTTTGGCCTAGCGGCGCAAAGACCACGACAAATTTCACATATAGTGGAAAGATGTTTCAGTATGGCTTAACGGGCACAATTCAACGCAATGTCGACGATCCAAATCTTCAAGTCGATATGGCCAATGCCAATCGCGTCCTGCAATTGCGTCAACAGCAACGCATGGCAGATGCTCTCGAAACCGAAGTGATGATGCGTGCGATGCAGCCGCCACCACCTGTGATTGTTGTGCCACCACCACGGCACCATCGCCGCTGGTAATTAAAAGGGGTGTCGATTTCGGCACCCCTTTCGTTACTCTTAGAAATCTCTCTTAGAAGCGATAACTCTTCTCGAGATTGAAGCTTAGGCAAACGTCGCGAGAGCCTGAGCGACTTCGCTTTCTGTCACCTCTTCACTTAGTTTAACAAGAGATAAGAACTTCGCGTCCCACCCTTTTTTCATCTCTCCGATGGTTTTACCAGCGTCTTTGCCGTTTTCAAAGCCCGTAGAAACAAAGAGGAGTTTCCCGGCGGCATCGGTTAATTTGAAATAAAACTTTCCGTCACTTTCACGATACTGCTTGAAAGTTGGAAGCTCTTTTTTCTTCGCTACCGCTGTCGCCTCTTTTTTCGCACTTCCAATTTCATGGAAACGGCGCAAGCCAACGGCTTCGCGCAATTCCTTTAAGAAGGGAGTGGCAATCTTGCGAGCCTTCGCAGCTCCCGCTTGAAGGATCTCTTCAAGTTCATCAAGGTGCGTTGTGTAGTACGCATACTTTTCACGCATCGGACCGATTTCTTTTTCGATTTGGGCCACCAATCTCTTCTTAGCCTCGCCCCAACCTAAACCAGAGCGCAATTCTTCGCGGAAGGCTTCACGCTCTTCGTGCGTGGCGAAGGCATCGAAGATTTGTGTTAATGACGTGCTATCGGGGTCCTTGGGTTCACCAGGCAAGCGGCTATCGGTGACAACGCGGCTAATCGCTTCTTCAAGTGCTTTCTTTCCACCTTCAAAAAGCGGAATCACGTTGTTGTAACTCTTACTCATCTTGCGACCATCGAGCCCAGGCAAAATAGAAACTTCTTCATCGACTTGCTCATAAGGAAGCGTAAAGAAGGTCTTCCCTTCTCCGTACAAATTATTAAAGCGTGTGGCAATGTCGCGGGCCATCTCAAGGTGCTGAATCTGGTCTTTGCCAACAGGAACGAAGTTGGCGTTAAACATCAAAATATCGGCTGCCATTAAAACCGGATAACAGAAAAGCCCCATCGAGACGCCTGAGTCGGGATCAACACTGTTAGCGGTGTTGGCTTCAACAAAGGCTTTGTAGGCGTGAGCGCGATTCATCAAGCCTTTGGCGCACACACAATTTAATAACCAATTTAGAACCGGGATTTCAGGAATGTCACTTTGCCGATAGAAGGTGCAGCGGTCGGGATCGAGACCAGCGGCAAGCCAACTAGCCGCAATCTGCATACGGCTTCTTTCAATACGGCTTGCGTCCTGACACTTAATGAGGGCGTGCAAGTCGGCCATAAAAAAGAAACTTTCCACATCGGGCTTTCTTGAGGCAACGATGCAGGGGCGAATCGCTCCGCAATAGTTCCCTAAGTGTAAAGTCCCCGTTGTGTTAATTCCCGTTAATACACGCACTGTCATAGTTTTAATGCTCCTCACACAGTTCCAATGGAGCGAAACTCTAGCAAAGTTTCGCAACAACGCTTAAAAAACGGGCGAGAAAGAAATAAGTATGATTGCATCTATTGTTAACAATGGCTTTGTTTTATGACCACGTTTTCTCGTCGCACTTTGCTTCTTGCTGCCGTTACTGCCGCTACGAGTCCCGCGCTTTTGGCTGCTGAAAACACATATCTAAAATTAGATGTGCCCCTTCCTAACGCGCAAGGGACACTAACAAAAATCTTTTCTTACGATTGCCCGTTTTGCTATCGCTATGACAAAACGGTTGATGCCTGGCTTGAAGCTGAAGTTAAGAAAACCGCAAACCTCACATTTAACCCCGTTTTTTTAGAAAAACGCGCGAAGTACGGTGAGGCCGCAGCACTTTTTTTGGCTTACTGCCGCGTAAAAGATGCGACATCTAACGTTTCCGTGACAGCCAAAGAAAGCCTTTTTCATCGTGCCAAAGAAGCGATGTATTTTGGCTACTTAAAAGAAAAGAAACGCTGGGAAGGCGGCGAAGCCGAATTCATTAAAACTCTTACGGACGCGACAGGGATAACGGAAGCTGAATTTACTACGCACCGCAATGACAAAGCGGTTCTCGCGATTCGCGAGGCGTGGCTACCCTCAAAGGCCGTTGCAGACATTCAAGGGATTCCGGCTTATGTGGTAAACGGGCGCTATCTCGTTTTAAATAAAGCCGTAAGATCCAAAGCGGCTCTTGCCGAAATCGTCGCCGAGCTTGCAAAGCTCCCACTCGAGTAAACCATGTTAAGCCGCTTACACCTACTTTCTGCAAAACGCTCAACGTGGCTAATTCTTGCGCTCTTTGCTACCTTTCTTGTCGTCTTTGCTCACGCCGTTTTTCAAAAGTGGCTTTTTATGGAACCCTGTGAGCAATGCGTTTATATCCGCTTTGCTTTCACGGTTGTCGCGCTCGGCGCTTTTATTGTTTGCCTTTCTCCAAAGAGTCTTCTTACCTATCTTCTTGGAATTGCCCTAAGCCTTTATGGCGCCTTTTATGGGCTCTTGTGTTCTTTGAAGCTCACAAAAATCCATGAAGCCATGCATTCAGAGAACATGGATGCGCTTTTCGGTTTAGAAGGCTGCTCCACAAATGTTCACTATCCATTAGGTCTTCCTTTAGACGCCTGGCTCCCTGACTGGTTCGCCGCCTCTGGCGAATGCGGCATTGATGCTCCTGTGGTGCCTGCCAATACCGTTCTTTCTTCTTTTCAGTCCTATTGGATTGACCTATATAACACGGCTGGCGGCTGGTACTTGATTCCGCAATATGAGTTTTTGAATATGGCGCAGTGCTGCGCAATCTTCTCGGTTCTTTTTATTGCAGCCTTCGTCCTTTTAACTCTTGGACGCTTTAGCAAGAAAAGTTCTTCGCTTTAGCAAGAATAGGTGCTTTTAGTGGCTCTCTTTTGGCAGAGACCTTTCTCGATAAGTAAGAGACAAGTACCAAAAGATAAGAGAGAGCCCTGCGGCTACAGCCATCGCTAGAGCGTACTTCCAAGCCTCTCCCTCGCACAAGGGCGCCAAAATAGAAGAGCTCAACGCGAATCCCAATGTGTGAAATCCCTGTTGCACTGAAGAGGCTAAACCACGAGCCTTCGGGTGATAATCAAGATTCATCGTCATCACAACAGGGCGCACGAGATTACCGATAAAGCTAAATAAGAATCCGAGCATCAGAGTCGGTATGTAGCCTGGCGTCTTCCCAAAGAAAAGAAAGGCCATCACTGCTTCAAAAACGAGTAAAAGGGCTGTGGCTCCCAAAACTAACTTCGTTGTTCCAAGGCGCAGCTCTAAGCCCGGAGCTAGAGACGACCCCACGATTGAAGCAACAACTAGCGGAATCGAAAGCCAAGCGAACTCATCGATTCCAAAGCCCATGACGTTCACAACGAAATCAGCGCCTGCGGCAACGACAAGGATCATTCCCATAAAACTTAAGCCATTGGAAATGATGCCGTAAAGAAAGGCCTTGTTTGTTAGGCACATCGCATACCCACAAAAAAGCGCTTTGAGGTTTAGCGGACGACGATTTTCTTTTTCAAGCGTTTCTTCTAAAAAGAGCGTGACGACTCCGACGCTAATCGCATAGCAAACCAAGAACCAGAACGTTGCTTCCCAGCCCATCTCAACAACAAGCCATCCACCGATAATCGGAGCCACCGCTGGCGAAATACTAAAAAGCATTCCGATAATGCTCATCGCACGTGTGGCGAATATCCCGCTCCAACGGTCTCGCACCATCGCTTGCGTAACGACTTGGCCAACGCAAGCCCCTAGTCCTTGCAAAAAGCGCCAAAACTCCATCTCAAAGATGGTGCTCGAATACAAGGCTCCGACGCTTGCAATCGCAAAAAGCACCATACCGCCAACAAGCACGGGGCGCCTTCCATAGGAGTCAGAAAGTGCTCCCACAATCAGAGAACCAATCGCTAGGCCAATAAGATAAATCGTTAGAACTTCTTGAATTGCGCTAAGCGGCAAGCCAAACGTCGTTGCAATCGCATGAAACGATGGCACGATGCCGTTTGTGGCAAAAGGACCCAACGAGCAAGTAAACCCAAGAATGGCTACATGGGCAAAAGTGGGCTCAAAGCGCTTATCTAAGTTTGTCTTTTCCATATCAAATAAATGTAAGCGCTTTTAGGAAAAAAGAAAGAGGCTGAAAGGACAAGGTTTTCTCGTCGATTCAAGGCGCACTACTTTTCTTTCTCTTCTTCGTCGTCTTCTTTTTCTTTACGGCCAAAGATTTTGACAAGGCAAATGCCAAATTCGTAAAGGACAACTAGAGGGAGTGCGAGCAAAAGCTGCGAGAGAACATCTGGGGGCGTAAAGATTGCTGCTAGGACAAACGCACCCACAATCACATACGGGCGAATGCGAACGAGTTTTTTCGCCGAGGCCACTCCGACGCGGTCCAAAACAACAACCAAAATCGGCACTTCAAACGTAAGGCCAAAGGCAAAGAACATCGTAATCACAAAGCTAAAGTAACTGTCGATGTCGGGGGCAAAGTTCACGGCGTCTGGAGAAAATCCCGCGATAAACTGAAAGACCATCCGGAAAACAACAAAGTAGCAATAGGCCATGCCGATTGCGAACATCACAACGCTTGAGACAATCACAGGAAGCGCTAAGCGCTTTTCTCTTTTATAAAGCGCAGGGGCGATGTAGGCCCAGAACTGATAGAGGACATAAGGGAGAGCAATCACAAAGGCGCAGAAAAGCGTGACCTTTAAGGGGACCATAAAGGGCGCGACAACGCCTGTGGAAAGAAGTTTTGCGCCATCGGGGAGCGCTACCATCAGAGGCTTTGAGATGATATCGAAGATCTCCTTCATAAAAGGAGATAAGCACACAAAAGCAACCAAAATCGAAATCACGGCACGCACGGTTCTTTGCCGCAATTCAATTAAGTGCGCCATTAAGGGTTGATCGTTGGCTGGATCGTCTAATTTATCTTCTTCGTCGACTTTCGACATGGTGATCCTCAACGATAAATTCTCACGCGGTTGCTGCGTGAGCGTGGTGCGTAACTTTTACGACGCCGTTCAGTAAGCGCTGGGCTCGTGTCACCCAAGCGGCGTTTTAGCTTTTCAATCTCTTCTGCGATGTCTTCAATCTCAGGATTATCTTTCTCCCGCATAGCGCCCACTGTCACAGTGCGCACTGTATTGAAATCCTCTGAGCTCTTTTCTTTTTCCTCTTTGGGAGTTTCGCTCCAAGGAATTCCTGCTCCCTCGTTTTTAAAACTCGCTCCCAAGTTTTCAACGTCGCCTCGAATGGAATCGACTTCTCCTTTAAGAGAATCAACTTCATTGCGGACACTTTCTGAGACTTCTTGAGCAATGTTTCTTGCTTCGCTTTCAATCGATTTAATTTCAGCGAGTTCGCTTTCAAGTTCAATGTCTTCTTTGACTTGATTAATGAGGCGCCGAGCCTTGGAGAAGTACTTCCCTGCCACGCGCGCAACGACAGGAAGGCGCTCGGGGCCGAGGACCACGAGCGCCACAATGCCGATAACAATTAATTCAGAAAACCCGAGATCGAACATCGTTTAAGAAAAAGACCTGCGCCTTAAACTTTTAAGGCGCTTAAATCCATTTACTTCTCAGTTTTTGTTGCCTTCTTAGCCGCTGGTTTCTTCGCTACCGCTTTTTTCGCGGGCTTTTTTTCGGCTGTCTTGGCCGCGACTTTCTTTGCCGCAGGCTTCTTGGCTACTACCTTTTTTTCTGCTGGTTTTGCGGCTTCTTTCTTCGCTGGAGCTTTTTTCGCTACCGTCTTTTTCGCGGCAGTCTTGCGAACAGCCTTTTTCTTAGGAGCGACCTCAACGGGTTCGAGTTCAACAACGGCCGCCTCTGGCTCTTTTGCTTTTTCAGCGGGTGCCGGAGTTGGAGCAACTGGAGCTGGCGCCACAGGAGCCGGTACCACAGGCGCAGGCGTCACAGGCGCAGCAGTTGGTTCTTCAACCTTCTTTGCTACGATGACTTCTTTTTTTTCCTCGACGCTCTTTTCGTCTTCTGATACACCATCCTTGATGCCTTCTTTGAAGCCCTTAATGGCGCTACCTAAATCCTTACCTGCGTTCTTCAGCTTGCTTGTCCCAAAAATGAGAGCAATCACAAGAAGAACGATTAGCCAATGCCAAATTGACATAGATCCCATCATTTACTCCTTTTTTCTAGGCCACTTGTCGCCACGGATGGGGGCCGCCCAAGACGTGGATGTGAAGGTGTCCTACGGCTTGTCCGCCGTTTTTGCCAGTATTGATGATTGTTCTGAAGCCGTCTTCGCAACCGTTTTCTTTCGCAAGTTTCGGCACCAGAGTCATAAGTTTTCCAAGAAGAGCTGCATCCTCGGGACCAACATCGGCCAAAGAAGCAATGTGCTTTTTCGGAATAATCAGAAAATGGATGGGAGCAGCCGGATTAATGTCGTGGAAGGCAAAAACATCCTCGTCTTCATAGACTTTTTTGCTCGGAATTTCTCCGCGAATAATCTTACAAAATAGGCAATCGTCCACTTTATCCTCCAATCCGTTTGTCACTACTTTCCCTCAATCTTTAGCCTGCGTTTTTTCTTTCGCAAACCGTAGCGTTATGCTAGCAAATAATGCCTAAACTAAGAGAGTTTTTTCGTAAGAAAGTAAGACTCTTCAACGCTTAAAGCGTCTCTCACAACCCCAATAGCGCCCAAAGAACAGCCAAAATGAGTGCCGGTAGCGTATTGGCAACTCGCACGCGTTTTCCAAAAACAAGATTCACGCCCACGCAAAAGATCATCACCGAACCCACAAGAGAAATGTTTGATAACGCCGCAGGCGTCATCAAGGGCTTAAGCCAAAAGGCTAACAGTGTGATGCTTCCCTGAAAGAGTCCCACGGGGATTGCTGAGAAAACGCAGCCCTTTCCCATCGAGGCGCTCATTGCAAGAATGATGATGGCATCGAGTAAGGCCTTAGCTTCAAGCATCGCTATATCGCCCTGCAATCCATCTTCAATGGCGCCCACAACAGCCATTGCACCGATGCAAACAACAAGCGAAGACGTGACAAAGGCATTTAAGAAACCCGCGTCTTTTTCATTGCCGCTTTTTCTTTTTATCCAAAGGCCAAAGTTCTCAAACCAGGTTTCAATATCAAGAAATTCGCCAATGGCTGTACCCAAAACGAAACACACGATTAAGCAAAGCGTCCCTTGCGTCCCAAAGTGCCCCGCGCTAAAAGTGAGCATTTCAGATAACGCACCCGCTACACCGATAAATAAGACGCAAATCCCACATGCGACCATCAGCGCATCTTGCGTTTTCTCGGAAAAGCGTTTCCCAAAAAGTAGGCCTACAGCACCACCGGCAACGATGGCAACCATGTTAATTAACGTTCCAACTCCAGGCATCGACGACGAAATCCCTTAAAAAATGAAATGGAATTCTCGCATAGAATCTCAGACCTTAATACTGAAAGGAATGCAATATGGCTTCGTCTACTGTTCCTGGCTTCTCGTCAAGCCAGAAGAAAATGGCCCTTCTCTACATCATTGCCATCGTGCTCGGTGTGGTAAATGGCTTTTATGGGAGCGACCTCTCAATCGCAGGGGCCGATTTAATCGCCAACATCTTTGTGCGTCTCTTTAAATTTATTGCCATCCCCGTGATTGCGATTTCGATTATCGCCACCCTCGGTCGCACAACGCGCGCCAAAGACTCCGCAAGTATTTTCCGCCACACGATTTTCTACACGCTTTTAACGACAATCCTTGCAGCAGCCATCGCGGCAGCGCTTTTCTATATTTATGCGCCCGCCAACGTCGCCGTTGCCGGTGTTGCCCCAGAAGGCGTTGTGCAGCACTCGTATATGGAATACCTCTTATCAGCGATTCCCAATAATGTGGTTGCACCCTTTCTTTCGGGTAACGTTTTAGCCGTCTTACTTGTCGCGGCAGCTTTCGGGTTGGCACTCGCCAATCTCCCTGAAACGCTTCCAGGTAAAGAAGTCGTCCTTAACTTTTTCGAGGGATTGCAGGCTGCTCTTTTTAAACTCATCACTTGGATTATCCTTGCCTTGCCGTTAGGCATCTTTGGCTTTGTCTCTCAGTTAATGGTCGAAATTAACGCGGGTCTTAATATCGGGGGCCTGGGATCGTACTTTGCGACGATTTTGACAGCAAACTTCGTGCAGATGCTTCTAATCTTGCCGCTTCTTCTTCTTGCAAGAGGGCTCAATCCGATTAAGGTCGCAAAGGCAATGCTCCCTGCATTAACGCTTGCCTTCTTCTCGAAGTCGTCGGCAGCCACGTTGCCTGTCACACTACAAAGTGCTGAGAACAATTTGAAGGTTCAACCCAAGGTCGCTCGCTTTGTGCTTCCGATTTGCACGACAATCAACATGAACGGATGCGCCGCGTTCATTCTTGTCACCGTGATTTACTTGATGCAAAACGCAGGGCTTGAAATCACTCTTACGACTGTCATTGCGTGGATTTTGATTTCAACTTTAGCGGCTGTAGGCAATGCCGGCGTTCCAATGGGGTGCTTTTTCTTATCAGCAAGCTTATTGGCGAGCATGAACGTTCCCATTGGTTTGATGGGCGTGATTCTTCCTTTCTATGCGGTAATCGACATGATTGAGACGACACTAAATGTGTGGTCGGATTCGTGCGTTGCTGCTATGGTCGATCACGATTTAGGTGGTCACGAAGCCGCGTAAGTAAAGACCTTACGGATGTGAAAAGAGGAGCCGCGCGCTCCTCTTTTTCATACTTCAGAAAAATTTTTCTTTAGATCTTATCAAGGTGATGTTCAACCGCGAAGACTGCGGCCTGAACGCGACTCTTAATGTTTAATTTACGCAAAACACTTTGCACGTGAACCTTGACAGTCGATTCAGCCAAATCGAGTTCTCGGGCAATCTCTTTATTGGAAACGCCGCGCGTTAACCAGGCGAGTGTTTCACGTTCGCGAGGCGTCAAAGATTCAATCTCTGGCGTCGGGTTCGGAGTCTTGTCCCCACGTAACTTCATTAAGAGTGTGCGAGTCATTTCTGGAGAAATGACATTGTCGGATGCCACTGCGCGGCGAATGCTTTGCAGTAAGAAGTCAGTATCAATCTTCTTTAGTAAATACCCGCGAGCACCCAACCTCATGCACTCAGTGAGGTCTTCCCCGTCTTCGCTTACCGTGAGCATCAACACCGCAACATCGGGGTTAATTTCCATGATTTGCGCCAAGGCTTCACGCCCGTTCATCACGGGCATATCCAAATCAAGGAGCACCAAATCGGGCTTAAGTTGCTCGACGAGCTTCACGCCTTCAAGGCCGTCGGCGGCTTCGCCGATAATTTCGAAATCGCTCTGACGACTAAGGAGCGCCTTTAATCCACTACGAAATAACGCATGGTCGTCAACGAGTGCGATGCGGATTTTCTGATCCATGTGTCCCTCCTTTGTCGTCATTTAACTTACCGATTTAAGCCTGAGCAGCGGGCGCTTCCTTTTCTTTTGCTGCCTGCATTTCAGCAATGCGTTGCTGCAAAAGGGCTTCGAAATTCACCTCAGGAAGATTCACAGTGGGGAGCCCCGTACGGTTAATTAAATCGGCCATATTCGCGCGCAAGTACGGCAACAAAAGCGATGGGCAAACAACGTTTGTTACGTGTGCCATCGCTTCTTCAGGAATGTTCTTAAATTCAAAGACGCCAGACTGTGTGCCTTCGACCAAGAACATTGTCTTTTCTTTAAAGCCCACGGTAATTGTGGCACGCAAGACAACTTCAAAGAGGTCTTTCACGTTCAAGGGGCGAGCAGCCACGCCAAACTTAAAGTCGCAAGCGGGTTGCTCATCGTGCTCTTCCAAAAAGATATCTGGCGCATGTGGCATCTCCAAGGAGGCGTCCTTAAAGAAGCTACGCACGAGCTGAAAACTCGGTTGCAAGGCTTCATCTGCCTTTTGTTCGGGTGTTTTTTCTTCGGTATTGGTCTCTTCAGCCATTTTCTTATTCCTTAAATGTTCGTTTCTTTAACTTTTTTGTAATTCTTTATTAACGCTTAAAGGGAACGCCATTCGTTCTCCAAGCGAGCAATCCGCCTTGCAACACATAAACGCCTTTATAGCCTGCGTTACGTAAGAACTGCGCGGATAAATAGGTTTTCTTTCCGTCTGCGTCAACAAGCAAAATTGGGCGCTCTTTCGAGAGTTTCACAAAGTGCGTGTGAAAGGCCTCCACTGGGATATTAATCGCATTGGCAATATGCGCGCGCTTAAATTCCTCTTGCGAGCGAAGGTCGACAATTTGTGCGTTCTTGTGGTTAATGAGGTCGATTGCCGCGTTGCTCTCGAGCTCAGAAGCCCCGTTGCGACGCCGCTGGATTGAGGGCCACGCTAACGAGAAAACACAAACAAAAATAATGGCAATCAGTAGGATATTGTTAGTAAGAAAGGTATTCACGATCTTTTTTCCGATGAAAAAATGAATCTCTGCCCAATTGATGGGTTCAAGCGCAACATTATAGAATGACGGGCTATAAAAACATCTTTCTTTTGGAGAGGAAAAAATGCATAAACTCGTACTCATGCGCCACGGCGAGAGCCAGTGGAATTTGGAAAACCGCTTCACAGGCTGGACCGATGTCGATTTGACAGAAAAGGGCCGCGCCGAAGCGAAGAAAGCCGCCGAACTCTTAAAGGCCGAGGGTTATAGCTTTGATATGGCCTTCACAAGCGTACTTAAGCGCGCCATTCGCACGCTTTGGATTGTTTTGGATGGCCTTGATGAAATGTGGATTCCCGTTACCCGCAACTGGCGCTTAAACGAACGCCACTATGGTGCTTTGCAGGGACTCAATAAGTCGGAGACTGCCGAAAAGTTCGGCGAAGCTCAGGTTCTTATCTGGCGCCGTTCTTATGACACACCCCCCAATCCTCTCACGAAAGACGATCCCCGCTACCCAGGTCACGATCCGCGCTACGCTGATTTGAAGGAATCGGAACTACCTTTAACCGAATGCTTGAAAGACACGGTCGCCCGCGTTGTTCCTTATTGGGAAGAAACGATTAAGCCGCAGGTCGCTGCCGGTAAGCGTGTCATTATCGCCGCTCACGGAAACTCCCTTCGCGCTCTCGTGAAGTATTTGGACAATATGAGCGACGAGGAAATCGTCAAACTCAACATCCCGACAGGGCGTCCCCTTGTCTACGAATTTGACGATGATATGAAGCCCGTGCGTCACTACTACTTGGGCAATGCCGACGAAATCGCTGCCGCGATGGCCGCTGTTGCTGCCCAGGGTAAATCGAAGAAGTAATTTCATGACGACCCGGATCCGTTTCCTAAAGCCCTTACGGATGCGGCCCTGATGCGGATCCGGCGCCTACTCTTTATCCTTAGCTTAAGCCTCAGTCTTACGGGATTTGAGGCAATGAGCGTCTCAGACGCCTTTGCCGCAACGCAAACGGTCGAACAGAAAAAAGCAGCCGCTCTTGCTCAAGCGAAAAAGCGCCTAGCTGCCAAGCAAAAAGCGACTCCAACGAAAGTCACGAAAACGACTGCGAAAAAGACAACCGCCAAAAAGACTGTCAAGAAAACGACGGCGAAGCCAGTAGCAAAAAAGACAACGGCAAAAGCAACTCCCAAAGTGCAAAAGGCGGCAGCCACGAAAGAAAAAGCCAATCTTGAAAGTCAGAAAAAAGACATCAAGAACACACTGAGTTCGATTAAAAAAGACATCGCTCAAAAGCAATCGCGCGCCAAATCAGCCGAAGAAGAATTAAAAGAAAGTGAAAAAGCGATTTCAAAAAGCAATCGCTCCCTAAAGGAACTTTCTGAAAAGAAAGCGGCAGCCACGGCTCGCTTAGCAGACTTAAAAACGGAAGCGAAAATCGTGGGGCTTCAAGTCGGAGAAGCTGAAGACGTTGTGACATCGATTGCGCAGGCGCAGTTTTTAAATTCGATGCGCCACCCCTGGCAAACCGCAATCGAAGGGGGTAATCCCAATGAAGTCTCCCGCAGGTCAGCCGTATTGGGGTATCTTGCGCAAGAGCAGACACGAACGATTAATCGCTTAGAAAATCGCCAGAAAAACATTGAAGCCGTCGCGAAAAAAACCGAAGAAACGCGCAAAGAACTCGTGCGCATTGAATCGGAAGAGCAGAAAAACCGAGCGTCTCTAGAAAAAGAGAAGAGTTCACGAAGCGTGGCGCTCAATCGATTACGAGGCGAAATTAAAACGCAGCAAGACCGCTACGAACAACTCGTGAAAAACGACCGAGAACTTTCAAGCTTAATCGCAAAAATCGATAGACAAATCGAAGCGGCTGAAAAGCAAGAACGCCTTGAAGCGGAAAAGCGGCGCTTAGCCGCAGAAAAGAGTCGCACGACACAAGCGAAACGTACGCCTCAGAAAACCACGCCCAAGGTCGATACGTCGCGCCTAGCGATTGCTCCTGTACAAGGTAATTTCGGGGCTCTGAAAGGAAAACTCACGGTTCCTGTGAAAGGCACGATTGCCGCAACCTACGGACAAAGACGCGAAGGCGCTGCGTCTTCCTTACCATGGCGAGGGCTTCTCATTCGCGCTAAGGCTGGAGAAAGCGTTCACGCCACAGCCCCAGGTACTGTTGTCTTTAGCGATTGGATGCGCGGGTTTGGTAACCTTTTAATTCTCGATCACGGCTCGAACTACCTTTCTGTCTATGCCAATAACGAGTCTCTCTTTAAGTCCGTGGGAGACACGGTGGCCCAAGGTGAGACCATCGCCAGTGTCGGCAATTCCGGAGGCGAAGAAAGCCCTGGCTTATACTTTGAACTTCGCTATAAAGGTAAGCCCTTTGATCCAGCGAAGTGGCTTACTCATTAATTGATTTTGTTTTAGGAAACTTATGAAACGCTTGTTTCGCCCTCTTTTACTGCTCCCTTTATGTTTTGCGACAAGCGTCAGTTTTGCCGCAGAGAAAGAGGCACCTTTACCGATTGACGAAGTCCGACTTTTCGCTGAGATTTTTGGCGGCATTAAGAACTACTACGTCGATGAAGTAAGCGATAAGAAATTAATCGAAAACGCCATTAAAGGGATGGTCTCAGGTCTTGACCCCCACTCAACGTTCTTGGATGAAAAAGGCTACAAAGACCTTCAAGAAACGACCTCTGGCGAATTCGGCGGCCTTGGTATCGAAATTACTAAAGACCCGCAGGGCGTGCGTGTTGTAAGTCCTATTGATGACACGCCAGCGGCACGTGCTGGCGTCTTAGCCGGTGACATCATCATCAAAATCGATGGAAAAGTTAGCGCTGACCAAAGCCTTGATGAAAACGTCAAGATGATGCGCGGCAAACCCGGAACATCCGTGACTCTTACCATTGCCCGTAAAGGGGTTGCGCAACCTGTTGTCATTCCTTTGGTTCGAGCCATCATCAAGATTCACTCTGTGAAATCCAAAGCGCTTAATGATCACGTCGGATACATTCGTATTTCGCAATTCCAAGGGAAAACCACAGGCGACGTTGCCAAGGCTCTTACGACACTCTTTAAAGACAAAGAACTCAAGGGCATCGTTTTGGATTTGCGCAATAACCCTGGCGGCTTACTTAATGCTGCTATCGGTGTTTCTGCTGCCTTTGTCAAAGAAGGACTTCCCGTTGTTTCGACAAAAGGTCGCATAAAGTCTTCTGAACGAACCTTTAATGCAACCTATAAGGATTACGTTGTTGGAAAAGAAGGCGATGAATTAAAGGGATTACCAGCGCAGGCCAAAACAATTCCGTTAGTTGTCCTCGTAAATTCGGCTTCGGCCTCAGCTTCAGAAATTGTCTCTGGCGCCCTGCAAGACCATAAGCGCGCGACGATTATGGGGACACGGAGTTTTGGTAAAGGTAGCGTCCAAACGATTATTCCTTTGCGTGTGAAGGGTGGCGAAACGCTGGGAGTGAAAATGACAACGGCTCGCTACTACACCCCGAGTGGTCGCTCGATCCAAGCCACTGGCATCGTTCCTGATATTGCGGTCGATGACACGCCCGAAGGCAATTACCCCTCGTTTGCTATCCGTGAAGCTGATCTCTCCGGGCACATCGAAGCCGAGAAGAACGCCAAAAAGAAGGTAGAAAAAGAACCTGAGCAAGAGGAGTCTGAAGCGACAATGCCCAAGCTTCGCTACGTCTTTGGCGACGAGAAAGACTTCCCGCTTAAGCAAGCCGTAAACCACATTCTCGGCAAACCCGTTGTCACACACGCTGACGTACAAAAGAAAAAGAAAGAGTTAGCGGCAGAAAAGAAGGCAAAAGAAGCCAAAGAAGCGAAGGAAGCTAAGCCCGAGAAAGCGGCGAAGTAGTCTTTTCTAGCCCCTAGATTTCTTTGCGAAAGTAATCGTGATTACTTCCTAGTAAAGCCCCGTTAATCGGCTCTGACGGGGTTTTATTTTTTCGTCTTTTGGTGGGTTTTAGGGGTAAAAACGGCTCCTTCCCCTTTAAGCACTAGGGTTTGTCCCTTTTTACGATTTAGCAACTTTGTCGGTAAATCTGTCGGTAAAAATGCTAAAACGAGGGCTTATTTTTTCGTTTTAAATCAATGAGGCAAAAACAAGCTCGAAATGAGATTCCTTTGTTTTATAAAGAAAAAGTCAAGCGTTGCCCCTTCCAAACCCTCGATGACTTTGTCAGCAAAAGAGTCTAAAAGTTCTCTTGTTGCTAGTTTGTCAGCAAATCGACGCTTAAATCCCCGCCAAGCCGCGTCAATACTGGTATTTCCGGGCTTTCCAACTTTTGAAACCCTGTAGTGCAAAAAATGAAGGTCTCTCACTTATACGAATTTTTATGTGCGACGAAGGAAATCGAAAGAAACGCCTTGATTTAAAAGACCTTTCAGTAGACCCTACTGTCAAACATTTTAAACTGCTAATCGAGCAACACTCTCGCGCGCCTTTTCAAGGATTTCTTCTTCGCCTTCCACGACGCCTTTTCTCATCAGGAACTTCCCATCACACATCGTGCTACGAATAGCTGAGCTATCTGCCGAATAGACCCAATTGCTCACGAGATTGTGATTGGGGACCATTCGTTCGTTATTGAGATCGACGAAAACGGCATCAGCCATTGCGCCAACTTCAATTGCGCCACTATTTAATCCGAAGGCCTTGGCCCCATTTCGTGTTGCCCAGTCAAAGACAAGAGACGCGGGAAGAGTTTCAGGCGTGTAACGAACCTTGGCAAGGAGCGCAGCAAATTTCATTTCTTCTCGCATATCAAGATTGTTGTTGGAGCTGACGCCATCGGTTCCGAGCGCAATGCGGCACCCGGCTTCAATTAACTCCTTGGATTTAAAAATGCCAGAGCCAAGTTTCATATTTGAGCAGGGGTTGTGTGAGAGAACAACACCTCGCTCTTTTAGGATTTCAATTTCTTCTGCGTCAACGTTTACGCAGTGCGCAACGATTGTTTTCTCATTAAGAACCCCTAATTTATCGAGCCAGCGCACAGGACTCATGCCGTATTGCGCAATGCAATCACTAACCTCTTTTTCGGTTTCTGAGACGTGTATTGTCAAGGGTAGATTCTTTTTTCGAGCAACTTCTGCGCATCGGATCAGTAAATCGGGACCCGCTGTGTAAACAGCGTGCGGAGCAACAATAAGTTTTGTGCGCCCTGTTTTACTCTCAAAGCCTTCGAGCAAATCAAAAGAGGCATCGATTTTCTCTTTTCCTAGGCCATCCATAAAAGTGACGCCAAGACTTGCGCGCCCGCCCATCTCGTCAACAGCCTTCGCGGTTTCTTCGCACATCCAATACATGTCGCAAAAGAAGGTCGTTCCCGTGCGAATCATCTCCAAAATCGCCAAGCGTGAGCCGTCATAGATGTCTTGCGGTTTCATCTTCGCTTCAAAGGGCCAAATGTGATGATTGAGCCACTCAAAAAGCTCCATATCATCCGCGTACCCACGCAGTAGTGTCATTGCCGCGTGCGTGTGCGTATTGTGAAAGCTCGGCAAGATTGCTTCGTCGGTTGCGTCGTAAGTTTCATCTGCGAGCGTGTCTTCTGGCGCGTCTAAATTGGCAAAGCGTCCCTTTTCAACAAGGATGTTGGTTTTCTTGCCATTGAGTTCAACGTTACGAATAAAGAGCGTTCCCATACCAACTCCTTTTAGATGTATTGAAGTTCCTCTGCGATAGTGCCATCACGACGGCAAACTTCTAAAAGTTCATTTTCAAGCTCAGCTGGCGGCTCAATCATTCCATGGGCCTTGGGGTGATTAAGTAGCCAAAGCGCCCCTGCGTTATGCAGCGCCATCGTCGCATCGATGTACTTCATCAGTGTCGGATCTTTGAGAATGAAGTTAAGAGGTCTTTTCCCTTGTAAAACGCGCTCGGCGGGTAATTCACTCCCAAACTCATCTTCCACGCCCATGTTGGCAACGACGGCTTTCGATTGCAGGAAAACTTTTGCAGGACACGTTTTTTCCAACGCCCCAGCAACCCCTGTAGCAGTCACAACAGCATCGGCATTAAGAACGGCCTCACAGATTGCCTTTGTATCGTCGGCAGCGATAACACGATCGATTAAGGGCTTAACAACATCGGCAATGGTATTAGGCTCTGTAACAACCGTAATGCAACAGCCGTATTGATGCGCATAGGTGATCAATCCTGTGCCCACTTTCCCACTACCGAAAATAACAATCTTCTTCCCTTGCCAATCGCGGTAACCCAATTGCGCCATCGCTCGAAAGTAACTCTCGCCAGTCCCGAGACAGGTCTCGATGCGTTTGATGCGACCTCCATCGGCAAGAAAAACGGGCTTATTCGAACCCTCATAACAATGAACGCCTGAGCGGGTTAACTCAACAAAACCGATACTCGGAGTGAGGTGACTAAAGGCGCCTGCGCAATCCAAAATGAGATCTAGGTTATCGGTTGCGTCATTTGGAGTTACAACAGGAAGTCCCTCTTTTTTAAGCCAGCAAACGACCTCATCGTCCTTAGGCATCACGTGAGAAAGCCCGATGTAAAGCTCAGCTCCCGCCTCAATGAGAGAAATGTATTTGGAAATCGTGTTTTGAAATATGGGAGTGGCATCCAAGATGCGTAACCCAGACAAAGGTCGGCTCTGTGCCCAACTTTCTGCCTGAAAATGCCCGACGGGATATTCGTTATCGGCATAAGCATTGCGAATGCGCGTTTTTAAGTCATTGAGCAACAT
>CAVEMY010000013.1:0-1417 GCA_963617005.1 Parabacteroides distasonis
TGGTGCCCGGGGAGAGACTCGAACTCTCACGCTTTTAAGGGCGGAGGATTTTGAGTCCTCTGCGTCTACCATTCCGCCACCCGGGCTAAGCAAGAGCGGAATTATACTGATTTTTTGCTCAGCCAAAAAGTGAAAAATTTCTCGTTTCCAATCAAGCAGAACGAAAGATGAAATAAACCGCTCCGAGCATACAAAGCGCTGCCCACAGGTAATCGAGCTTAAGTGGTTGCTTCATATAGATGAGTGCAAACGGCACAAAAACCGTGAGCGTGATGACTTCTTGCAAAATCTTAAGTTGCGCTAACGAGAGTTCCGTAAAGCCAATACGATTGGCAGGAACCTGCAAGAGATACTCGAAAAGCGCAATCGACCAACTCACAATCGCTGCAACGTACCACGGAGAACTTGAAAGATTTTTCAAGTGTCCGTACCACGCAAACGTCATAAAGCAATTCGATAACACCAAAAGAAAAGTCGTCTGAAAGACGACTGGGATAGAACTTAAAAAATGCATGATTATTTTCCTTTGCCACTCTTCGCTAATGGCGAAGCCTCTCAAAATTCTTTTTTCTCCAAAAGTCTCTCAATGCGTTGGTTCTTTATTTGACTAATCCACTCGTTTAGCGTTTTCCCTTCTAATAAGAAATCGCCTGAGAGAATTTCTTTAAGCGGAACGAGAACAAACGCACGAAGCCTCATCCTCGGATGCGGAAGCAACAATTCGGGATCATCGCTTTCTACATTGCCGTAAAGCAAAAGGTCCAAGTCAATTGTTCTTGGCGCATTGACAATACCAACAGGGCGAACGCGACCGAACTGAGCCTCGATTCTTTGAAGTTCGTGTAACAGTTCTCGAGCAGAAAGTTTTGTCTTAATCGCAAGAACCGCATTCACATAATCGTCGCCAGCGGCATCAACGGGAGCTGTCTTGTAAAAGGACGATGCCACAACGCGCTCCGTATCGGGTAGCGCCGCAATCGCCTCTATCGCTTTGCTAAGCGTTTTGACTTTCTCTCCAAGGTTGGCGCCAAGGCCAATGTAGGCAAGAACGGGGGGCTCTTGCCGCAAATCGATCAATGAGGCCACTTTAGGAGCTCTCCTTTGACCCTTGAGAGGACGCACCTAAAACAGCGGCTTTTGCTCTTGGCTTTCTACGACGAACCCTTGGCTTTTTAGCCTCCGATGTCTCCTCGGTCTTACTTTGAAGATTTCCTTCCTGCTGCGCTTTTTCTGCGAGTTTTGCGCGAGGTCTTCTTCGACGAGCCTTTGTCGATTTTGGAGTCTTCGCTTCTTCAACCTCAATCATCTCTTGGCGTGTTGCCTCGTCAGAGGCAACAAACTTTTCCCACCAGTGAACTTGTTCCGTGGAAACGTGTCCAAGTTGATTGCGAAGTAGCATAAAGTCATAGGCTGCACG
>CAVEMY010000013.1:1703-14455 GCA_963617005.1 Parabacteroides distasonis
GTGCGACGCATCGCAAGCATCAAAAATTCTTCGCCTTGTGGTTCGCTTAAGATCACATCAAGAATCGGAAGCAAAGGATGCAAGAGATGATATTCACGCATATCCTGCAAGCACTTTTCTGCCTTTCCGCAATTAAAGAGCTTCATCATCTCATCGAAAAGGCGAGCCGCTGGCACATTGTGAAGAAGATCGGCCATGTCGCTAATTGGCTTACGCGTTGCGCGATCGATGGTAAAGCCCAATTTTCCAGCGATGCGAATTGCACGCATCATGCGCACGGGATCTTCGCGATAGCGCTCTTTGGGATTGCCAATCATTCTTAGGCGACGGTTTTTCAAATCCTTAAGACCGTCGTGGTAATCGAGAACATCCTGTGTAATCGGATCGTAATAAAGAGCATTGACTGTGAAATCGCGCCGCGCGGCGTCTTCCCACATGGGTCCAAAAACATTGTCACTAATGACGCGACCTTCTGCGTCTTTACGAACGCCAACAGCATCTAATGCGCGAAACGTCGAGCACTCGATAATCTCTGGCCCGAAAACAACGTGCACAATCTGAAAGCGACGACCAATAATGATGGCGCGACGCTGGATGCGTTTAACTTCACTCGGGGTCGCATCGGTAGCTACATCAAAGTCCTTGGGACGCACTCCAAGCAACAAATCTCGTACTGCGCCTCCGACGATATAAGCCTTAAACCCTTTTTTCTGAAGGAGTTCGCAAGTCTTTCTTGCCTGCCAACTCACTAAATCGGGATCAATTCCATGCTCTTCAGGACCAACAGTACGCGGCTCTCGGTTGTAGACCGCCTCGCGTTTTCCTGTGATTTTCCGAATCAATCCTTTGACACAATCCAACATTACTTAAACACCTAAAACTTGACGCACAGCGTGGCCTCGGGAGTCGCTTCCAGCCTCGTAGAGCGTGAGCGTTTCCCAGCCTTTTTCTTTCGCTAAGTTCAGTAAATCTGCATCGGCATTTGTCGCGACACAAACGCCTCCTGTTGAAGCAACAAAATCAAAGAGCGGTTTGTCGTTAAGAGAATCCGAATAAAAGAAAAGTTTCTCAAACGTTTCGCGACTTTCGCTTAAATAGTTTTTGACAAAAATCACTTTATTCGCGCCAAAACTATTGGGTCCCACAAGGCGCCCCGTGAAATTGCCGTCCTCAGTCATCTCTGGCTTTCCACACAAAATGGCATCAAACCCGAAGAATTCAGAAATCGGCTCGACAAGATACGCATACGTTCCTGAGCAGACCGCTGTCTTGTCGCCTTTTTCACGATGAGACTTCACTAAATCAATTGCCTTTTCTGAAACGACAGGAATCACCTTTTCTTTGACAAATTCGCTTCGCCAAAGATCTAGTTGGCGTCTCTTGAACTTAGCCATAAAGTGCAACTGAAAGTCGCTAAAGGCATCCGAATCCAACACGTGGCGCTCGTAGTAATCGGCATACAAGGGCTTAAGAGGAGCAAACGCCTCCTTGGGATTTAACCCTGCCTTCGCGGCCACAAAATTAATCCAATGCCACTCGCAATCCAAAGGTAGTAGCGTGTGGTCTAAATCGAAAATCGCCAAATTCACTCTTGGCCTCCGTTGCGGGTGAATTCGAGAACGAGAGGAAGCGTGACCTTGCGCTTTTTTTCCATCGCATAGCGATCGATGCCATCCAATAGGGAGCGCAAACTTCGCATATCTCTCGGACAATGGATGCCAATCCAATGCTGCACATCTTTATCGAGTTCGATACCGCGCTCTAAGGCTTGTCGAACAAATTCTTTCGCAGCACTTTCATCATCAAGATACTGCAACTCAAAATTAAGTCCCCAGGACAATCTGCTTCGGATATCGTTTCGAAGGTCGAGCTCGTGCACGGGAGCGTGCCCTGCGATAAGAAGGCGTGAGTGAGGATGGGCTCTTACTGAATTCATTAAAGTAAAGAGTTCTTCTTGTTCGGTTGCGCTCAAATCTTCTACATCGTCAACCGCATAAAGGGTCACGGCTTCCTTAAAAGCAGGAACGCGACCATTCGTATCTGGAGCGACTGAGGAAACAATATGCGTACAGCCGCAACCGTGCGAACCCCACAAATAAAGAAATTGGGGGCCTTTGCCTTGGAGGAACTCATGAATCGCTGCAAGCGCTTCCGCGTTCTTGCCGACGACAAAGTTATCAAGCGTCGGTTTTGGCGGCGTTGACAACCCAAGAAAAAGTTGATGCGGCGTTTCTTTCACAAACAATTAAACTCTAAACCTCAAAACGGCATACCTCGCAGGGAGCATCCATTCGGCTAAAATGGCGACGCCCCGCGAAGGGCAGGCGCGATTTTACCGCGAACGCTTTTCTTTTTTCTCATTTTTTTATAAGGTCTTTGCCTCATGACGGAACTATCCTATGCTGCCGCTGGCGTTTCTATTGACGCAGGCGATGAGCTCGTTGAACGGATTAAACCGGCTGCCAAACGCACGATGATTCCTGGTGTTCTTGGCTCAATTGGCGGATTTGGTGCTCTCTTTGAAATCGGAAAAGAGTACAAAAATCCTGTTCTCGTCTCAGGAACCGATGGCGTTGGCACCAAACTTATGTTGGCCTTTGCCTTAAATAAGCACGATACTGTCGGGCAGGACTTGGTTGCGATGAGTGTCAATGACATTCTCGTGCAAGGTGCGAAACCCGTCTTTTTCCTTGACTACTACGGTTGCGGAAAACTTGACGTCGATACGGCCGCCCGCGTTGTCACAGGCATTGCTAAGGGGTGCGAACTCTCAGGTTGCGCCTTAATTGGCGGGGAAACCGCAGAAATGCCAGGAATGTACCCGGCTGGCGAATACGATCTTGCGGGCTTTGCTGTGGGCATTGTGGAAAAAGATGAGATTATCGATGGCTCAACGATTAAAGCCGGAGACGTTGTCTTGGGACTCGCGAGTTCTGGCCCCCACTCCAATGGATTTTCTCTTTTAAGAAAAGTGGTTGAAGTTGCAGGTGCCTCCTGGGATATGCCCTTTGATGGAGCGACCCTTGGGGAACGCGCCCTTGAACCCACCCGTATTTATGTTAAATCCACCCTTAACGTGATGAAGGAAGTCACGATTAAGGGCATGGCACATATCACGGGCGGCGGCTTACTTGAAAATATTCCTCGCGTACTGCCTAACAACGCGCAGTGCGTTATCCACGCCAATTCGTGGAAGCGTCCCGCCATTTTTGATTGGCTCGAAGAAAAGGGAAACATCAACCGTCACGAAATGCACCGCGTTTTCAATAACGGCATTGGGCTTGCGGTCGTTGTTAGTAAAGAAGACGCCACAAAAGCGATTGAAGCCTTCAAGAAAGAAGGCGAAACCGTTTATGAGATTGGCGAAATCGTCTCTCGTGCCGCTGGCGCCCCAGGCTGCGTCGTTATCTAACAGAAAAATAGGCTTTCCCCAAAAGAGGCTCGCTTTCGGGCCTCTTTTTTTAACTTCTTAAAGGCTAGAAAGAATGTCTTCGAGAATGGGGCTCACTCGTAAGAAAAACGCCTCTTTTTCTTCGGTATGCGGATCGAACATTTGAACCTCAGGCATCGAACGAAGCCAAGTCATTTGCCGTTTCGCCAGTTGCCGTGTTGCGGCTTTTGCCGCATCAAGAAATTCCGCCTCTGACGTGCCTCCCAACAAAAATTCGATTGCCTGACGATAGCCGACAGAACGCATCGAAGGAAGGTCTTTACTAAAGTCGCCTCGCTTCATCAGATTTCTAACTTCATCAAGAAACCCGGCTTTCATCATCGCATCAAAGCGTATAGAGATATCCTCATGAAGTCTCTTTCTCACCGAAGGCATAAGACCGATAACAGCAAGCGAGGCATCTGGCGCTTTTTTTCCCATTTGAAAGCTTGTAATCGGGCGCCCCGTCATGCGGTAAACCTCAAGCGCGCGAGCGATGCGCTGCGTATCAGCGGCGGCAAGTTTTTCAGCGCACACGGGATCAACACGCATTAATTCTTCGCGCACATAAGGAAGGCCTTTTTCGCGAATCTCAGATAACACCGCTTCTCTTACAGAGTCATCGGTTGGTGGGAGTTCATCGATTCCTTCTCTTAGGGCTTTGGCATAAAGCATCGTGCCGCCAACAATAAGAGGGATGTGGCCTCGAGCTCGAATGTCTTCAATAAGTTTTGACGCTTCCGAAGCAAAATCGGCCGCACTAAAAGCTTCAGAGATCTCCCGCACATCAATTAAGTGGTGCGGGCACACACGTCTTTCTTCAAGGGTCGGTTTCGCTGTCCCGATATCCATCTCTCGGTAAACCAACGCCGAATCCACCGAAATGATTTCAACAGGATACCGTCGTGCTAACTCCAAAGAAAGAGACGTTTTTCCTGAAGCCGTGGGGCCAAGCAAAAATAAAGCACGAGTCGCAGCCATCACTTTCCTCTTAGGAAAAAGGCGTCAAGTTCGGCAAGCGTTATTTCGCGCCACGTGGGGCGTCCGTGATTACATTCCCCTGAGCGCTCCGTACGTTCCATGCTACGAAGCAACGCATTCATTTCAGGAATCGTAAGGATACGATTGGCTCTCACAGATCCGTGACACGCCATTGTCGCCAAGCATTTGTTGCGGCGTTGCACGGTTAAATCCGAATCTCCGAACTGAGAAAACTCATCGATGACTTCTCGAACGAGTGTAGCGGCATCAAAGGAAGCGCCCGTTAATACGGCAGGAACCGAACGAAGTAAAAGCGCCGTTTCCCCGGCTTGCGTTAAATCGAGTCCTAGTCCCAATAAATCCTCTTTATGCAACTTAAAGCATTCCATTTGCTCGGCATTCACATCAACCTGCACGGGAACCAAAAGCATCTGCACTTGTAGGTGGCTATCGGCTTCGTTTTTAAGCTTTTCATAAGTGACGCGTTCGTGCGCCGCGTGCATGTCTACAACAACAAGGCCAGAGGTGTTTTCCGCTAGGATATAAACTCCTGCAAGCTGCGCAATGGCGTGTCCTAAGGGACCTTCTTGAGGCGCAATCGCTAACGCGTCTGATGGAAGCACTGACGAGGCGTTTGTCTGTGCGTAAAGAGCCTTCCAGGAAGCTTCACTCGTTGGAGATTTTTCGCGAGCCGCAAAAGAGAAAGCCCCTTGCCAATTTGACGGACTCTTTGGAATTTCTGTAGAAGGGGCGCCTTGGGGCGTATTGGAAGAATGGATTTCTCCTGTTTCTGCATCAATTTCGATTCGCGCCAAAACTTCTTTTACGGCGTGCGTGACAAAGCCGTGCACTAAAGAGGAATCGCGAAACCGCACTTCGGTTTTTTGTGGATGCACATTCACGTCGACTTTGGCTGGATCAATATCAAGTTCCAAACAAAACGCGGGCTGCATTGCCACATGCAAAACATCGGCGTACGCTGCCTTAATCGCATGTTGAAGAACACGATCACGAACAAAGCGGCCATTGACGAAAAAGAATTGGGCATCCGCTCGAGTTCGAGCGATAAGAGGCAATCCAATAGCGCCCTTTAGTGTCATACCAGGAGCCTGCGAGAAAACCTCTCGGCTCGCTTTCACAAAATCCGCGGGCATCACGGCTTCACGCCGTTTTTCTGGACTCGTTTGAAGGAGCGTTAACGTATTACGGCCATCGACAAAAAGTCGAAAACTCATTGCTGGATGCGAAAGCGCTAAACGAAGAAGGCAATCCCGAACATGAGAGGCTTCTGTTGACTCCGACTTTAAAAACTTGCGACGAGCAGGTGTTTTATAGAAAAGATCTTCGACAACGATGCGTGTACCAGGCGACCCTGACGCCGGTTGCACACCGTTTTCTGCTAACGTCCAAGCGCGAGCCGATTCTGGGGTTCGGCTTGTGATCTCAACTCGAGCAACCGAAGCAATAGAAGCGAGAGCTTCACCACGAAAGCCGAAACTTGCCACACTTTCTAATTCGGCTAGATTATGAATCTTACTTGTGGCGTGACGCCGCAAGGCAAGAACAAGTTCTTCAGGCGCAATACCAAAGCCATCGTCGATGACGACAATGCGTTTAATGCCACCGGCTTCAAGCCGCACTTCGATATTTTGAGAATTGGCATCAATCGCATTTTCAACAAGCTCTTTGACAACCGAGGCTGGCCGTTCGATGACTTCGCCTGCGGCAATCTGACTGATGAGCTCATCGGAGAGAGCTTGAATAGTTCGACGCTTTGTGGATTCACTCATAGATTCTTTGGTTTTCTTTCCCGTTTCTTTTAAGAAGAGTCCTATTGTATCGAGCGGCTTTTGCCCTCTCAAGCGAAAACCTCTCTTTCGAGAAAACCACACCTTTGAATCGCGCTGAGGATCTTCCCTAAGAATCTTCTCGTTACTAGCGCTAAGCAGGTTACAATCTGTAACCCATTTTGCCGAATGGCTTTAACAGAGGACGATTAGAAAAAATGCAACGAGAGAGGCTTTCAACCCGTTTGGGATTTTTAATGCTTAGCGCAGGTTGCGCTATTGGCGTTGGTAACGTTTGGAAATTCCCCTGGCTAACCGGACAAAACGGCGGCGGTATCTTCGTTCTTGTTTATCTTCTATTCTTAATCCTTTTGGGACTCCCGGTGATGACCATGGAATTTGCCATGGGTCGCGCCGCGCAGAAAAGTCCCGTGTGCATGTACCAAGAACTTGAACCCAAAGGATCCAAGTGGCATTGGCATGGCTACATTGCCTTGCTCGGTAACGTCATTTTGATGATGTTTTACACGGTTGTCTCAGGCTGGATGCTCTACTACCTTGTTTCGAGTGCCAACGGTTCTCTTTCAGGACTTGCCTCGGGAGCAGTCAATAAATTCTTCGGCCAGTTACTTTCCAATGCGTCCACAGTGAGCTTTTACACGGTAATTACAGTGCTCGCTTCGTTTGTCATCCTGTCTTTCCCGATTCGTAATGGCTTAGAAAAGGTTTCCAAATGGATGATGGGAACGCTTTTTGCTTTGATGGTTTTTTTGGCCCTTCATAGTTTCTTTTTAGATGGCGTTCGCGAAGGATTAAGTTTTTACCTACTGCCTGACTTCTCGAAAGTCACGAGTGGCACCATTGTTGGCGCTATGAATCAGGCCTTCTTCTCACTGAGTATTGGTATGGGTAGTATGGCTATCTTCGCAAGCTACATCGGTAAAGAGCAGAGTCTTGTTAAGGAATCCATTAGCGTCATTGCACTCGATACGACAGTGGCTATTCTCGCGGGTCTCATTATCTTCCCCGCCTGCTTTACCTATGGCGTTAAACCCACGGCGGGGCCGAGCCTAATTTTCGAAGCACTTCCCCATATTTTTAACGAAATGGCTTTGGGCCGTCTTTGGGGTTCACTCTTTTTCTTATTTATGACCTTTGCCACATTCTCAACAGTGCTTGCTGTTTGTGAAAACATTCTCGCTTGCGTCAGAGACTTGACGCATTGGTCCCGTCCGAAGACAAGCCTGATTTGCTGCGTGGCGCTTGTGATTCTTTCTTTACCGTGCGCCTTGGGCTTTAACGTACTTTCCAACATTCAACCCTTGGGCGCCGGAAGCTCGATTCTTGACTTGGAAGACTTCCTTGTCAGTAACATCATCCTCCCACTTGGTGCTTTGTTATTTGCGATTTTCTGTACAAGAAAATGCGGTTGGGGTTGGAAGAACTTCCAAACAGAAGTTAACACGGGTAAGGGATTAAAGATGCCGACAATCATGCGCTTTTACTGCACATGGATTTTGCCGCTCATTATCCTTGCTGTCTTTATCGTTGGAATCATCCCCTTCTTTAGGTAAGCATTTGTTTCATCTTCCTTTGCTCGCCGCAGACTCGTAACAATCTTTGTTAGTCTGCGGCGTTTTGTTTATTGTGAAGAAAAAACTCTTCTTTAATCGGTTAGAATCTAGCGGCTCTAGGATGGGGAGCTTCGCCGGGGATTTGTTATGTCGTTTTTTGATTTAGTCATTGAGCTATTTACACAAGCCGATCACTTTCTTGTCACTATCGCTAATGAGTACGGAATTTTTGTGTATGCAGCGATGTTTCTCATCTTCTTTTGTGAAACAGGCATCGTTTTGATGGCCTTCTTACCAGGCGACTCCCTTTTATTTGTTTCAGGCACAGTGGCTGCAGCTGGAACAATGAATCCCTGGCTACTGATGCTTTCTGTGATTTTAGGTGCCTGCGCAGGCAACACCGTTGGCTTTCATACGGGTCGCTGGCTTGGAAAACGCATCTACGACGGATCGGTGAAATGGATTGATGCCAAAAAGCTCGAGAAAACGAAGATCTTTTACGAAAAGCACGGCGGAAAAACGATTGTCCTCGCGCGTTTTGTTCCCATTGTCCGCGCCTTTGCCCCTTTGGTCGGCGGAGCGGCCCGCATGAACATGTGGCGCTTTGAACTTTATAGTGGCTTGGGAGCGGTTCTTTGGGCCGTAAGCATCATCGGAGCGGGTTATCTTTTTGGAAATCTTCCTATTGTAAGAGACCATCTATCGATGATTCTTGTCGTTGGTGTGGTCTCGGCTGCCGCGGGCCCCGTTATCGTCGCGTTGTGCTGGGAATGGTTTCATAAGCACATGCATAAGAAACTTACGAATCCAAACGAGTCCTAAGCCTTTTTTTCCGAGACACGAAAAAACCGCTACCCGAAACAAACAATCGAGTAGCGGCTTTCTTTTTATAAGGAGAACTTCGCTATTTTACTTCTCAGCGCGCGCTTCGAGTGCCGCAATAGCAGGAAGAGTCTTCCCTTCGAGGAATTCGAGGAAGGCGCCACCGCCTGTGGAGATGTAACTGACTTTATTGGTAATGCCAAAGACGCTTAAAGCATTGATGGTATCGCCACCGCCAACGATTGAGAAGGCGCCTTCAGATGTGCGCTTAGCGATTGCTTCGCCAAGAACACGTGTGCCATCAGCGTAGGGCTTCATTTCAAAGACGCCCACAGGTCCATTCCAAACAATGGTTTCGGCCTTGGCAATCACATCGGCTAAAGCCTTCGCTGAATTCGGGCCAACGTCCAAAATCATCTCATCGTCAGCGATATCGTCGACATTGCAAACGCGATGCTCGGCTGTTTCGCTAAATTCTTTGGCAACAACCACGTCTGTGGGAAGCGGCAATGTAGCGCCTTTTTCGGCAAGCTTAGCAAGAACGTTCTGGCATTCCTCGACGAGCTCAGGCTCGGCAAGCGAATTACCAATCTTGTGACCTGCGGCCAAAAGGAATGTGTTGGCAATGCCACCGCCGACGATTAACTGATCGACCTTCTCGGCCAAATTACTCAAAATCGTCAACTTCGTAGAAACCTTCGAGCCACCAACGATGGCAACGAGCGGGTGCTTGGCTTCAGCGACGGCCTTGGTTAAGGCGCCGATTTCAGCGGCCATCAAGGGACCTGCACAAGCAATCGGTGCAAACCGGGCAACACCTTCTGTGGAGGCCTGCGCGCGGTGCGAGGTACCAAAGGCGTCATTGACATACACATCGCAAAGGGCGGCGTACTTTTTGGCAAGCGCTTCGTCGTTTTTCTTTTCGCCCTTGTTGCAGCGGCAGTTTTCGAGCATAACGAGTTCGCCAGGCTTAACCTCAACGCCATCGAGGTAGTTACGCACGAGCTTCATGGGCTTACCAACGAGTTCGCTCATACGAACAGCGATAGCGGCTAAGCTATCGGCGCGTTCATTAAATTCCCCTTCTGTCGGGCGACCAAGATGGCTCATCACCATCACAGCAGCACCCGCGTCCAAAGCGAGACGAATCGCCGGAACGCTAGCGACAAGGCGCTTTTCATTGGTGATACGACCTTCGTCATCACGCGGCGCATTTAAGTCAGAGCGGATAAGAACTCTCTTTCCGTCCAAAAGGCCAGCCTGCGCCAAAGATTCGAGTGTTTTAACTTTCATTTTTCTATTTCCTTAAGAAAAAAACTCTCTTGTGTGATCCTTTTTTCGGTTTTCACACGGGACTATCTAAGTTATTTTAATTTTTCTGCAACAATCCTAATGCCTTTTCAATGACATTATCCACAGTAAAGCCAAAATGTTTCCAAAGTTCTCCTGCGGGCGCTGACTTCCCATAGGTATCAATACCGATGACGGCGCCATTGCCACGAAGATACTTGTACCAAAGAGGCGTAACCCCGGCTTCGATTGCTAAAACGGGAACGCCCTCAGTGAAGACGCTATCGCGATAGGCTTTATTCTGACTATCGAAAACTTCCATCGATGGCATCGAAACAACACGCGCCTGAATGTTTTGTGCGGCAAGTAACGCACGAGCCTGCATCGCAAGAGGTAACTCAGAGCCACTCGCGGCAAGAATAATCGCTGCCTTTCCTACGCCTAAAGGCGCCTCAGAGACAACATATCCCCCCTTAGCAATCGTATCGGCATCGACTTCATCGCGATCTGTGAAAGCGATTGTCTGGCGCGAAAGAATAAGGGCGCTTGGTCCATCTTTGCGGCTTAAGGCTTCAGCCCATGCTACGGTCGTTTCAATCGTATCTGCCGGACGCCACACTATAAGGTTCGGGATAAGTCGTAAGCTTGATGTGTGTTCAATCGGCTGATGCGTCGGTCCGTCTTCGCCCACCCCTAAAGAGTCGTGTGTGAAAACGAAGATATTGCGAATTCCCATGAGAGCAGCCATTCTCACGGCGTTACGTTCGTAATCAGAGAATGTAAGGAACGTTCCCGAATAAGGAATCAAACCGCCGTAAAGCGCAATGCCGTTACCGATAGCGGCCATCGCAAATTCACGCACACCAAAGCTTGCGTGGCGGCCCAAGGGATTTTCTGCCGAGAAAGGTTGAACGCCCTTCCACGCTGTTAAGTTCGATCCCGTTAAGTCAGCCGATCCTCCAAAAAGTTCTGGTAGGGCAGGCGCTATGGCATTGAGTGCCTTTTGGCTTGCCTTGCGTGTTGCAACGCTTTCGTGCGCTTCTTGCGCTGCGCAAAGCGCTTCAAAAATAACTTTGTCGAAATCTTCGGGCAATTCCCCAGCAAGACGCCGCTTTAATTCCAAGGCCTCTTTCGGATAGGCCTTTTCGTACTCAGCGAACATCGCGTTGTAGTCGGATTCAAGCTTTGTGCCCGCTTCGCGTGCGTCCATAGCCTTGTAGATTTCTTGCGGAACTTCAAAAGGCGCGTATTTCCAACCGAGGTTTTCGCGTGTAGCGGCAACTTCTTCTGCGCCAAGCGCTGCGCCATGGCATTTCGCGGTTCCCGCTAAATTGGGGCTTCCCTTTCCGATTGTCGTTTTCGCGATAATCAAAACGGGCTTATCGGTACTTAATTTAGCCTCAGCGATGGCCTTGTCGACTGCATCAATGTCGTGCCCGTCAACAGGGCCAATCACTTTCCAGCCATAGGCCTCAAAGCGACCACGGGTATCGTCCGTGAGCCACCCCTTGACATTGCCATCAATGGAAATACCGTTATCGTCATAGATGGCAATTAATTTATTGAGTTTCCAAACGCCAGCAAGTGAACACGCTTCGTGGCTAAGCCCTTCCATCATGCAGCCGTCACCCAAGAAGACATAGGTTCTGTTATCAATAACAGGGAATCCTTCGCGATTGAATTCCGCGGCAAGCATCTTTTCGGCTAACGCCATACCAACAGCGTTGGCAATGCCCTGTCCTAAGGGACCTGTAGAAGTTTCAACTCCGGGGACAACGCCGTATTCGGGGTGCCCTGGGGTGCGGCTTTCAAACTGACGAAACGCCTTGATATCCTCGATGCTGAGGTCGTATCCCGTTAGATGCAAGAGCGCGTACTGCAACATCGAACCGTGGCCATTGGAAAGAATAAAGCGGTCACGCCCAATCCACTTCGGATCACTCGGATTGTGACGCAGGTGCTTGGTCCAAAGGGCGATAGCAATATCGGCCATTCCCATTGGCATTCCTGGGTGTCCGCTTTTCGCTTTTTCAATGGCATCCATACTGAGGGCGCGCACGGCGTTAGCCATGCAATAAACACAGACTTTATCGGACATAAGTAAACTCGAAGAAAAAAGATGACAAGGCAAAAAGCCCCAAGAAAAATTTCGTGCTGATTCTAACAGTTCCGAGCAAACCCAATTGAAGGAATTTTTAGGCGTTTTTCACAGGCTTCGAAATCAAATTCGCCTAAAAACAGCGTAGACTCAAGGAAACGCCTTTCTTTACCCATTTATTGTACGGAGTTCGGCAAAATGGCTATCCCGCGCTTTTACATTCCCAATGTCACATTCCAAGTCGGTGTTCGCACGTATTTACCGCCTGCTGTTCGGCATCACGCCGGTCGTGTTTTGCGCATGGCTGCTGGTGAAAAAGCCAGCGTTTTCAACGGTTTAGGCGACATTGCCACAGGCCCCATCTCCTTTGAAGGGGATGATGCCTACATCACGATTGAAGAACTTGAAAGACCAAAAACCGAGTCTCCTCTTTCAATTACCCTGGTTCAGGGCCTTATTTCTGCGGAAAAACTCGACTGGGTCGTGGAAAAAGCCGTTGAATTGGGTGTCACTCGCATTGTGATTGTGCCCTCGATTCGGTCAACGGCAAAACTGCCTGAAGATCGCCGCGACAAGCGCTTAACACGCTGGATGGACATCATGCACTCGGCTTGCGAACAGTGCGGCAGAAATTCCATCCCAACGCTTGAATTTATGCAATTTGAAAAGGCGATGGAAAACGTCAAAGCGGACCGCCGCTATATGCTTGCTCTCTCAAGCACCGTGGCCCCAAGACTCACACGCATCTCGTCTGTGGCATTTGCCGTGGG
>CAVEMY010000013.1:14689-20397 GCA_963617005.1 Parabacteroides distasonis
ATCCAAAATAAGAAAAGTCCCACGCAAAAAACAGGAACCGTAAGCCACTGGCCTCGTGATAGTCCAAATAAGCCAAAGCCTAAATACGCATCGGGCTCTCGGAAGAATTCCACAATAAAGCGCGCGAAGGCGTATCCCAAACAAAAGAGCCCTGCAACGCGCCCAGCTGGTCGTGGCTTTTTCGAATAAATCCAAAGAAGAAGAAAGAGTAAGAGTCCCTCGCCTAAAGCCTCATAAAGTTGCGACGGGTGACGGGGAAGATAGGTCCCTGACTGCGGGAAAACCATGGCCCAAGGAAGCGCCTCACTTGCAACGCGCCCCCAAAGTTCGCCGTTGACAAAATTACCGAGCCTCCCAAAGAAAATCCCAAGGGGTGCCATCGGAACAACAAAATCAGCAACAGAAAGAAAGCCCCTCTTTGTTGTCCGAGAAAAATACGCCATAGCAAGGATTGCTCCTATCATGCCCCCGTGCGCACTCATCCCGCCTTGCCAAACTTTGAGAATATCCAAAGGATGCGATAGGTACCAACCTGGCTGATAAAAAAGACAAAATCCGATTCTCGCGCCCAAAATAACGCCAAGCATCCCGTAAAAAAGAAGATCCTCGACGGCTTCAGCATCAAAGCCACGCCAAGCCTCTTTGGCGCGAAGCCTTCCTAAAAACCAAAAAAGCGCAAAACCGACAAGGTAGGCCAGTCCGTACCAGTGCACACTCACGGGGCCAATGGAAAAAGCAACGGGGTCAAACTCGGGATGAATCATCGGTTTTGTTCGTAAAAAAAGCAATATCGGAAGCGCAATGATAAACTTGCGCATCCAATTATTTTGCCGATTGCATAACTTTTACGCCGTCGGCTTTCTCTGTTTATCCGATTTAAAAGAAAGGTTTTTTATGTCCGGTCACTCTAAATGGGCCAATATTCAGCATCGCAAAGGCCGTCAGGACGCCAAGCGTTCCAATTTGTGGACAAAGCTTGTCCGTGAAATCATCGTCGCAGCTCGTGTCGGCGGTGGCGGAGATCCTGATATGAATTCTCGTCTTCGTCTCGCTATTTCCAAGGCTCGTGAAGGCAACGTGCCAAAGGATACGATTCAGAATGCGATTTTGAAGGGAACTGGGCAACTTGAAGGCGTCAGCTACGAAGAAGTCCGCTATGAAGGTTATGGTATGGGCGGCGCCTCTTTGATTATCGATTGCACAACAGACAATCGCACCCGCACCGTGGCCGATGTTCGTCATGAACTCACCAAGCATGGCGGCAACCTCGGAACCGAAGGCTCGGTGTCTTTCCAATTTAAGCACTGTGGGGAATTTCTCTTTGCCCCAGGAACAAGCGAAGACAAAGTGATGGAAACAGCTCTTGAGGCCGGTGCCGATGACGTTGTCACAAATGAGGACGGTTCAATCGAAGTTGTGTGTGCGCCTGAAGCGTTTGATGCTGTGCAAAAAGGATTTGAAGCTGCAGGACTAACACCGGTTTCAGCCGACGTCACCATGAAGCCCTTAAACGAAATCGAGCTCACGGGTGATGACGCAGCAAAAATGCGTAAGCTCATTGACGCCCTCGAAGATCTCGATGACGTCAGTAACGTTTACACGAGCGCCGTCTTTAGTGACGAGGAATAGTTGATAACGACTCTCTAAGGGAGCCTCAAAATGAAAGTTCTAGTAATTGGTAGCGGTGGTCGAGAACACGCCCTCGCTTGGCGTCTTTCCCAATGCCCGAATGTGGAAAATGTCTTTGTTGCCCCTGGCAATGCTGGTACAGCCTTAACGGGAAATCTCACCAATATTGCGCTTTCCGGCAATAAAGAGCTAGTTACCTTTGCTAGAAACGAAGGCATTGACCTCACGGTAGTTGGCCCTGAGGCGCCCTTATCCAAAGGCATTGTTGATGCGTTTCGTGCTGCGGGACTTACAATCTTTGGGCCAACGAAAGCTGCCGCCCAATTAGAAAGTTCCAAAGACTTTGCGAAAGCCTTCATGAAGCGCCACAACGTGCCGACAGCTGAATACGCGACATTTGAGAATGCTGCGGAAGCGCACGCCTATATTGACCTTAAAGGTGCCCCGATTGTCATCAAAGCCGATGGCTTAGCCGCTGGTAAAGGCGTCGTTGTTGCGATGACGCCTAGTGAGGCCCACGCAGCGATTGACGACATGCTTGGTAACCACAAGTTCGGCACCGCTGGTGCCCGTGTTGTGATCGAAGAATTCTTAGAAGGCGAAGAAGCGAGCTTTATCGTCATGGTCGACGGCGAGCACGTTCTCCCGATGGCCTCCAGCCAAGACCACAAACGACTTCTTGATAAAGACGAAGGTCCTAACACAGGTGGCATGGGAGCGTATTCACCAGCGCCTGTTGTCACAGAAGCCATTCACGAAAAAGTGATGCGTGAAATCATTCTTCCGACCGTGCGCGGCATGAAAGAAGAAGGAAACACCTACACGGGATTCCTTTACGCAGGATTAATGATTGGAAAAGACGGTTCGGTTAAGACACTCGAATTTAATTGCCGCTTCGGGGACCCTGAAACGCAACCGATTATGTGTCGCTTAGAAGGCGATTTCGCTCAGGCCATTATTCTTGCGACACAAGGACGCTTAAACGAAGCGAACCTTTCTTGGGATCCTCGCGTTGCGCTTGGTGTTGTCGTTGCTGCCAAGGGCTATCCTGAGGCCCCAGAAAAAGGCGTACTTATTGAAAAGCTTCCTGAAAGCGATGCAACTCACAAACTCTTTCACGCAGGAACAAAGATTGATTCCGCTGGGCACCTCGTCACTTCAGGAGGCCGCGTTCTTTGTGCTGTAGGCTTAGGCGAAAGTTTTAGCAATGCGCAAGAAAAAGCCTACGAGATGGTTCGAGGTATTGAGTTTTCAGGCGCTCAGTACCGAAGCGATATCGGTTATCGTGCAATTGCTCGCGAATCAAAATAAGCGCGCAAGATTGGGACTTTGTGATGCCCGCCTCTAACGCTATCGGAATACTCGGTGGAACGTTCGATCCAGTTCATAGAGGCCATATCGTTTTAGCAAAAGCCGCTTTGGCGGCTTTTAGCCTAAATCGCATCCTTTTTATTCCAGCAGGGCGCCCCTGGCAAAAGCAATTAAAAAGCTCGATTGAAACCCGCAAGACGCTTCTCGAAATCGCTCTCAAAAACCATCCTGAGTTTTCTCTTGATACGCGTGAATTAACGCGAGCTGGCGAAACCTACACCATTGACACCCTTAAAGAGTTGCGTGAGGTTTATGGGAGCGAGGCAAGTCTTACCCTAATCCTTGGGACCGATCAATGGGAAAACCTTCCTACGTGGAAGCACTGGAAAGAGTTTCTTAATTACGCCAACATTGCCATTGGCACACGTAACGGGAAAGTCGCTCACGCCCCCGAGGCTGTAAGCGCCTGGTCCGAGAACCATTACGTTACGAATACGGAAATTGCCTCTTACGCCTCTGGCGCCGTGAGCTTTTTTACCGTACCCCCCATTGAAGCGAGTTCTTCTAAAATTCGAAATATCTTCGAGTCGGGCGATAAAACGAACGCACTCTTAACCAAGTGGCTTGATGCGGATGTGCTCGACTTTATTTTGAACCACAATCTTTATTAAAAAAACCTATGAAGCAATACAGTCTTTTGAAAGTTGTTGTTGATGCCCTTGACGATGTGAAAGGACAAGACATCTGCGTTTACGATACGACAAAGAAAACCTCGGCTTTCGATCATGTTGTCATCGCCTCTGGCACAAGCAATCGCCAGACACGAGCTCTCGCGAATGCTGTCGAAAAGGCTGTGAAAGAAGCCTCAGGGAAAGTCGTTGGCGTTGAAGGCACAGAAACAGGCGAATGGGTCCTTGTTGACTGCGGTTCGATTGTTTGCCACTGCATGCAACCGAATATTCGTAAGTACTATGACCTTGAAGAGCTTTGGGGACCAGATGCGCTTGATGTGAATGCCTTGTTTGCTAAGGCTGCCGCTCAGGTTGAGGAAGAAGAGCCTGCGAAAGCCAAGGCAACTACAAAGAAAGCCGCTACTAAAAAGGCAACGACGAAGAAGGCTGCAGCCAAAAAGACAACTGTTAAAAAGACAACTGTCAAAAAGGCGGCAGCGACAAAGACCGCGGCAAAGAAACCCGTAGCAAAGAAAGCGACAGCCAAAAAGGCTCCCGCTAAGAAAGCTACCGCCAAAAAGACGACAGCGAAGAAAACAGCGGCTAAGAAATCCTAATGCACATTACGATTATTGCTGTCGGTCAACGCGAGGCCTCATGGGTCAATGAGGCCGTGAAAGACTATTTAGCGCGCTTTCCTAAAACCTTTACGGTCGAACTTCGAGAACTCAAAACCGAGCCTCGCGCAGGGCAAACGCCACAAAAATTGATGGCGCTTGAAGCCGCACGCATCACAAAATCGATCCCCGCCGATGACTTTGTTGTTGTCCTTGATGAGCGTGGGAAAGATCTGACGACAGTGGAATTCGCGAAGAAAATAGCTGCCTGGAAAAATGATTCACGCAATGTGACCTTTATTATTGGCGGCCCTGATGGGCTTGATGCCAACTTAAAAGCCAAAGCCAATTTTTCTATGCGACTTTCTTCGATGACGCTCCCACACGCCATCGCTCGCATCCTTCTTGCTGAACAAATCTATCGGGCTTGGTCGTTACTGAACAATCACCCTTACCACAGAGCCTAAATCGTATGTGTCAGTTTTATTTAGCGAGTAAGAGCCCAAGGCGCTCACAAATCTTAAGAGCCATGGGCTACACGAAATTTGAAGTTTTGTCTGACAACACGCCAGCTACTGCTTTCGCTGGTGACGAAGTTCGTGAGGAAGGTGAAGCACCAATTAACTACGTTACCCGCATCGTCCAAGAAAAAATCGAGCGTGCCATGAAACGGATCGAAGCGGAAAATCTCAAAAAACTTCCCATCCTCGCAGCCGACACCGTTGTGATCCCTGGAGAAGATATTTTCGGAAAAGAAATTCTTGGGAAACCCGCCAATCGCGATGAAGAACGTCAATTCCTGCGCCGCTTGTCTGGTAAAACACATATCGTTTTAACAGCGGCCCTTCTTTCTCGAGCGGAAAAAGAATTCGCGCGAGCCTTAAGCGTTTCCTTTGTGACCTTTAAGAAACTCACAGAAAACGAAATCGATTGGTATAGCGCCACAGAGGAGCCCTACGACAAAGCCGGTGGCTATGCAATCCAAGGACTTGCCGCTCCTTTTATCGAAAAAATTGAAGGCAGTTACACGGGCATTATGGGCCTTGCCGCTTACGAGACAGCCGCCATCCTAGAGTCCTTTGGCATCTATAGAGACAATTTTTCCCCGGATAAAAACTAGCCTATAGAAAGAACGTAGAATGCCACGCATGTTTTTAAGAAAATCACTCACTCTCTTATTAAGCACCTCGGTCCTTTTCTTCGCGGGCTGTGCCTCTGTTGATACGTCTGATGCAAACGGACAGACTGCGCTTGAAGCCAGCCGCAAGGCACGTAACGTTCCCGCTTTAGCTGAAGCTTCGTATCAAACAAAAATCGTGTGCCGCGCAACAGAACCGCTTTCTGTGAATACGCCTTTTAAGTCAAAGATTCTTGCCTGTGAACCGATTAATGCACAGGCCACTATTGAAGAGTTGCGCGATGCAGGCTGGCGCACAGAATCGGTTGATATTGGACGCCCTGAAAACATAAACGGCGTCGT
>CAVEMY010000013.1:20626-33870 GCA_963617005.1 Parabacteroides distasonis
GCGCTTCTTTGGACCGATTCTCGCTATTGGGAACAAGCCAAACGAGAATTAGCCGACTCTGGGTTTTTCCTTAAGGAAGATGGCGCGCCTGGCGTTGAGAGTCCTGAAGTTTGGCTGAAGAAAAACCTTCCTCCCGCTTCCCGCATTGGCATTGATGGCTCGACAACACCTCTTACTCGCTTTGAAGCAATTCAAAAAGAATTACTAGCCCAAAAGATGACGCTTACCGATGTGAGCGACTCGGTTTATGACCTATGGGTCAATCGTCCTGAAATTTCAAAAAGGCCCGTTCTTTCTTTTACCAACGCGCAAAAGTCAAGGAAAGAAAAACTTAAAGCCGTAAGCGACGCTCTCAATTGCATCGGTGCTGACGCCGTACTTCTCACGAAACTTGATGATATTGCGTGGCTAACGAATTTACGCGGGGCGGACGTTTTATATACACCCGTTTTCTTAGGCTTCATGCTTGTCACGCACACGTCAGCCACCCTTTTTATCGACTCGAAAAAAATCGGTCCATTAACGCGCCTTGCGCTTAAAGCCGACGGCATTGATTGCGTAGAGTACGACGCCTTGGAATCCACATTAAGTCTCTTCTCAACCGATTTAAAGCTTTTAATCGATGCAAAAGAAGTCAACGCACACCTGTATACCAAGGCACTTTCTCGATTAAATCTCGTGAAAGACGCAAACCCTGTTGCTACGCTTAAGACGCGAAAGACACCCGAAGAGATTGCCTCGATTCGTCAAGCGATGCGATTTGAAGGTGTTGCGCTTGTTAAGCTTTTTATGTGGATTGAAAAGAGCTTGGCTGAAAATAAGGCTCTTACCGAATACGATGTGGCAGAAAAATTGCGCTCTTTGCGCCTTGAAGAGCCCACTTGCGTTGATCTTAGTTTTGAAACCATTGCCGCTGTCGGAGAAAACGCTGCTCTGTGCCACTATGCGCCAACAAAAGAAATGTCTTCTCCCTTAAAGCTTGGAACAATGCTTCTTTTGGATTCAGGTGGCCAGTATTTCGATGGGACAACAGACATCACACGAACCATTGCCTTAGGCGATGTGCCAGAGGCGATGAAGCGAGACTACACGGCGGTTTTGCGTGGGCACATTGCGTTTTCCTCCGCTCGCTTTCCAAATGGCTTACACGCTGGTCGCCTTGATAGTTTTGCCCGAGCTCCTCTTTGGGAAAATGGAATCGACTACGGTCATTCCACTGGGCACGGCGTGGGCTTTTTCCTATCTGTGCACGAGGCTCCTCTTTCTTCATCACCGAGAACACCAGCGACTGAAGCGACAAAACTCGTTGAAGGTGTCGTACTTTCCGATGAGCCGGGTGTTTACCGCGCGGGTCTTTGGGGCGTGCGTATTGAAAATCTTGTTTCGGCTACACGCTTTAACGAAACAGACTTTTTAACATTTGAACCCTTAAGCCTTTGCCCCTACGACAGGCATCTCATTGAAGTTGAGCGGCTCAGTTCTTTTGAGCGTCAATGGATCAATGACTATCACGCCTACGTTTTCGAGAAACTCTCTCCAAGCTTAGATAGTGAAGCTTCTGAGTGGCTTAAAAAGGCAACGGCGCCTCTCTAAAAAGAGAAACGCCTCGGTAAAATCCCTAAAGAAAAACAAAGAGAAAGTCCGTTAAGATATACAATTCGTTACATTCTTTAACGGACATTTCTCAGAAGCCTTCGGCGTGAATCGCTCTGTCAGAGTATTTTTTCGTAGGAGACTTCTATTGATTGATTCTGATTGGATACACCCTATGCGCCTATCTCGCTCTCGCTTGCGTGCGACCCTACTAGTTTTGTCTGCAACAGTTCTATTCGGTACACAAACAGGGTGTGGCGATTCCAATTCATCGAAAACGCAGGCTAAACCCGCTATTGCTGTCACAACCGTTCGCACAAGCCCGAGCACCGAAATGCTTTGGGTTCGGACACTTGGCCAAACAGAAGGCGCACAGGAAAGTGAAATCCGTGCCCAGGTTTCAGGAACCCTTCAAGCCATTACCTACAAAGAAGGCGAGCGCGTGAAGGCAGGAGACACCCTTTTTATTCTTGATGATGCACCTTATGTCGCAACACTTCGGTCAGCAAAAGCGGCAGAAAAGGAAGCCCGCGCGACATTAGAAAACGCCACAATTGACGCAACACGCTATGAGAATCTCTTTAAAGCCAACGCTGCAAGTAAAAAGCAAAGGGATGATGCCATTCGAGCGAAAAGGGTAGCTCAAGCTCAACTTGAGAAAGCTATTGCGAATGTTTCCGATGCGCAAGTCGACGTCGATCGCACACGCGTAAAGGCGCCCGCAGATGGTGTTGCTAGTCGCTCTGAAGTCAATTTAGGAACGCTTATCAACGCAAGTTCTACGCTACTCGCGAAGTTAACGCAGCCAGAAAATTTGCGTGTGAAGTTTCAACTTTCTGAAAAAGACCTTGCTAATAACACCGTAACGCTCGAAAACGCAGTGCGTCTTTTTGATCAGCAAGGTAAAAGAATCGAAGCCAAACTCGATTACGTCTCTCAGCAAATCGATGTCGCAACCGCAACACGCAGTTTGCGTGCCGCGATAGCTCCGAATTCAGGGCTTGTTCCTGGGCAACTTGTTTCTGTGCAACTTGCAATCGACACGCTACCTAATGTCTACCGAGTACCGCAGCGTGCTGTGCAGCAACTTCCTGACGGAAGTTACCAAGTCTTTGTCGCGAGTGACGGCAAAGCTCACGCCCGCACGATTACTGTGGGCTCCTGGCACGAAACCGATTGGATTGTGTTCACAGGGCTCAAGGATGGCGATGAGGTGATTATCGATCAACTTCAACGTTTGCGCGATGGTGCAGCCATTACCGTTAAAGAAAACTCTCAGGCCAACCCGTAGGAAGCGATACCGATTATGCTCAGTCAATTTTGCATTCGTCGACCCATCTTCGCTTCGGTTCTATCGATTCTGATTGTTCTCGCTGGTCTCATTGCTTTCCGAGTCTTGCCGATTTCGCAGTACCCGAATATCGCGCCTCCTGCCATCACCGTTTCCACTTCTTGGGATGGCGCCAATGCTACCGTTCTCGCAAGAACTGTGGCTGCTCCCATCGAAGATCAACTCTCTGGCATTCAAGGCCTTATTTACTACAACACAAGCATCCGCTCCAACGGTAATGTGCGCATCGGCTGCGTTTTCGATGTAGGTACCGACCCCAATGATGCCGTTCTCGAAATTAATAACCGCATCAGAACGGTTGAAAAACGCTTACCAAAAAAGATTCAACAAGACGGCATCAGTGTGCGTAAACGCGATGAAGAAACGCTTTTGATGGTTGCCTACACGTCGCCCGATCAATCGATGAGCCGCGTGGATATGGCCGATTACGCGCTTCTTAATGTTGTCGATCAATTGCGTCGCCTCCCGGGCGTTGGCGATGTGGACGTTTTTGGAAATACGCAAGGCGCTATGCGTATTTGGCTTGACCCACAGCGCATGGCTAAATTTGGCATCACGCCAGACGATGTTGACTCTGCCGTTAACGATAAAAACTACGAACGCGGTGCAGGTCGCATTGGTGTTGCCCCCACCACAGAAGATCAACAACTTTTCTATACGACGCGTGCTAAAGGGCAGCTTCTCACCCCAGAAGAATTTGGTGCCATCATCATTAAGGCCGATAGTGAAAATCGCCTTGTTCGATTGCGCGATATCGCAACTGTGGAATTAGGCAACCGAAGCTATGAGATGTCCAATCTTTTTAATGGGCAGCCCTCGATTACGCTTGCGGTATTCCTTCAAACTGGGGCGAATGCTGTTGCTGCCGCTAAGGTTGTCAAAGAAGAGTTAGAGCGCCTTTCTCACTTCTATCCCAAAAATCGCATCGCTCACACAATCACCGATGACACGACGATTTTCGTTAACGCTTCATTGCATGAAGTGTTAAAGACGCTTTTCGAAGCGGGGCTTCTCGTTTTAATCGTCATCTTTTTATTCTTGCAGAATTGGCGCGCCACCCTCATTCCGATGCTCTCGGTTCCCGTGTCCTTAATTGGTACGATGGCTGGCCTCTGGATCTTTAATTTCTCGCTCAATACGCTCACGCTTTTTGCGATGACGCTTGTGATCGGCATTGTCGTTGACGACGCGATTGTCGTTTTGGAAAACGTCTCCCGCTTAATATCAAACGGCATGAAGCCGCGCGAAGCGGCAAAGACTGCGATGCATGAGGTCTCGGGAGCTCTTATTGCCATTATTCTGGTACTGAGTTCCGTTTTCATTCCCGTTGCCTTCTTAGGCGGTATGGCAGGAGAACTCTACCGCCAGTTCTCCGTTACCGTTGCCGTCGCTGTCTGCTTATCGGGCTTTGTGGCCTTGACTCTTACGCCTGCGCTTTGCGCGATTTTGCTCACAGGGAAAGCTCCGGCTAAAAACCCTGTTTTCGATGCTGTCAATCGCCTGCTTAAGAAGACAGGCACCCTTTACTTACGTGCAGTTGAATTCTTCTTAGACCACACCAAATGTGCGTTAGGCGTCTTTGCTGCTGTATGTGCGGCGGTCTATTTCTTAATGATTTCGACGCCGACAACGTTTGTGCCCGTTGAAGACCAGGGCATCCTTCGCATGTCCTTTAACCTACCTTCGAGCGCTTCATTTAACCGCACCGTCAAAGAAGTCGACAAGATGCGCCACTTAATTGAAGAAAAACTCGATGGTGTAGAAAGCATTCTTGCCATGGTCGGCAATGACCAACAAAGTAACGACATTCGCGCCTCGGCTGCCACATTCATTCTGAAACTCAAAGATTGGGATCAACGCGAAAAGACCGCTTTTGAATTGCGTCGTGAATTACAAAAGCTAGGCGACACTTCCACTGAGGCCTTGGCCGTTGCCTCGCAACCCAATCCCATCCGCGGGCTTGGACGCTCTAGTGGCTTTAATGGCTACATTCAAGCCCGAGGTAACGACGATCCCGTATTGCTACACACTGTGGCCGATGACTTTATCGCCGCCCTTTCGGCTCGCAAAGAATTAACCGGTGTTCGACACATGATGCGTGCGAGCGCTCCTGTCATCGAAGTAACCGTTGACGAAGAAAAAGCGATGCGGCTAAAAGTGACAACGGAAACGATCTTTTCGACATTGCAGAGTTTCTTCTCAGGCACCTACATCAACGACTTCACGCGTAACGGGAAGATCCGCCGCGTAATCATGCAAGCCGAACCCCAATACCGTATGAGTCCTGATGACTTATCGCGCTGCTGGGTAAGAAGCACAGACGGAAATATGATTCCGTTGGGGTCCCTTATTACCACGAAACGCATCTCGGGCGCAGAAAGCCTCACGAGAAACAATGGATACCTTTCTGCAATGTTCTCGGGATCGGCCGTGGAAGGTGTGAGCTCTGGTGAAGCCGTCGCCCTTGTCGAGCAATTGGCCGAAGAACTTTTACCCGAAGGCTATGGCATCTCGTGGACCGGACAAGCTTGGCACGAAAAACGTATCGGAAGCTCTTCAAAGATTGCCTTCGGTTTTGGTGTGGTAATCGTGTTCTTACTCTTAGCGGCGTTATACGAACGCTGGTCGCTACCGATTGCTGTGATTATGTCGGTTCCTTTTGCTGTATTGGGAGCCGTTGTCGCGCTACAAATACGATCGACACCGAACGATATTTATTTCCAAATTGGTCTTCTTGTCTTAATTGGGCTATCAGCGAAGAACGCCATTTTGATTGTGGAATTCGCTAGCGCCAAGATGCATGAAGGGATGAGCGCGAGAGATGCTGCTTTAGCGGGTGCCTCACTGCGACTTCGTCCGATTTTGATGACTTCTTTAGCCTTTGTTTTGGGTGTTCTGCCACTAGTCTTTAGTACGGGAGCGGGAGCCATGGCACGACGCTCCATGGGCACAGGCGTCTGTGGCGGCATGATTGCGGCGACCTTTATTGCGACAATCTTTGTCCCTGTCTTCTTTACGTGGTTCGCACGAGGAAAAAGGCATGACGATAACGAGGATTTAGAAGCACAACCCTCTGAAAGAAAAGAAAATTAAGTCAAAACTTTCATTTCTCACTAACCTTTAAGGCGGGATTAATCCTGCCTTAATGCTTTTTTTGATGAAAAATCATTCTCCGACTGACGAAACTTGCCCTAAAATAGGACTTGTAAAAACAACTTCGGAGACCGTCATGTATAAAAGTTTCCTGGTACCGACCGATGGTTCGAACCTTTCGCTAGCAGCTGTTAAAGGCGCGGCTTCTTTTGCTAAAACACTCGAAGCCAAAATTACGCTTCTTACCGTCATCGAGCCGTATAACTATGCGGCCGTCAATGAGTATCGCCCGGAATCCATCGACGATTATGACGAACGTATGCTCGCCCTCGCTCAAGATCGGCTTATGGAAGCCCGCGGAATTGTTGAAGAATACGACGTTCCTGTTGAAACAGTGGCAACAAAGAACTTTTCGCCAGCCGAAGCGATTATCTCAACGGCAGAGCAAAAGGGATGCGACTGCATCTTTATGGCTAGTCACGGACGTAAAGGGCTGGCTGCTTTGATTTTGGGTAGCGAAACCCAGCGCGTGCTTGCCTACTCGAAAAAGCCCGTTATCGTTTATCGTTAGACCTTTCTAATGCTTTTAGGCGGCCCAAACTTCGGGCCGCTAAGTTATTTAACTTGGAGAAATAATGTCTGAGCTCGACTCGATTAATGCCGAAATGGACGCGGCCAATCTATATTCTGAGGAAATTCTCACCGATCGTAAGATGGGAACAATCCGCATCTTGACGCCCGTTTTAGCAAGCGGCGCAGCCGACCCTGCGAGAAAACCGATTTTTTCTGGCGAAGTGCAAATCATGACACAAATGGGGCCGCTACCGATTACTTTTGAAATCGATGCCGCCACGGTCGAAGAAGCTGTCGCTAAGTATGGCGAAGCAGCCAAAGAAGGCGTGCGCAAAACCATCGAAAAGATTCAAGAGATGCGCCGTGAGGCCGCAACCAAGATTGTGACCCCAGGGACGCCTGGCTTTGGTGTTCCACCGACTCAGGGTGGATCTCCGATTCAGATGCCGTAATGCGAGAGGGGCTTTGTAAGGCCCCTTTCTTTTTCTTACGAACCCATTGGGTGCGTGCGCCATAAAACTCAAATAAAATCTCGTTAAGTTTTTCTTTCCTTTTTTCTTTTAGAGAACGCTATGTCCGAACTTTCCACACTGACAGCTATTAGCCCATTGGATGGCCGCTACGCCAATAAATGCGATCAATTGCGGGAAATCTTTTCTGAATACGCCTTTATGCGTGCCCGCGTTAAGGTTGAAGTTGAGTGGCTTCTTGCACTCTCGGAAACAGGCCTTGAAGGGATCCTCCCCATTAGCGGCGAACACGCTGAGTTTCTTCGCAGTCTTTATAAGAACTTCACAACAAAGAATTGCGCCGAGATTAAAGAAATTGAAGCGACCACAAATCACGACGTGAAGGCCGTGGAATATTGGATTAAGGCTCAGGTCGCGCACGACGCAACGCTTACAAGCGAAAGTGAATTTGTTCACTTTGCCTGCACAAGTGAAGACATCAATAACACGAGCTATGCCTTAATGCTGATTGAAGGCCGCAAGGCCCTTGTCGCGAAACTTGATGCCATCATTTCAACGTTGCGTGAGGATGCACACCGCTGGGCTGATGTTTCGATGCTTTCTCGCACACACGGACAGACCGCATCTCCTACAACAGTTGGTAAAGAGTTCTCCGTTTTCACCGTGCGCTTAGAACGCGCGAAAAAGGCCATTGAGTCTGTCGAGATTCTCGCCAAGATGAATGGCGCTGTGGGAAACTTTAATGCGCACTTGGCCGCCTACCCCGATTTTGATTGGGAAGCTTTTGCCAAAGCGGTTGTCGAGACTCGCTTAGGCGCTCACTTTAATACCCACACCACACAGATTGAATCGCACGACTATATGGCTGAGCTTTTTGATGCCATCGCTTTATCGAACACAATCCTTATCGATTTAGCGCGTGATATTTGGTCCTACATTTCTTTAGGCTACTTTAAGCAAAAGCTTCGTGCCGGTGAAGTGGGAAGCTCGACGATGCCACACAAAGTCAATCCGATTGACTTTGAAAACGCCGAAGGAAACTTAGGCATTGCCACAGCACTCTTGCGGCACTTTTCTGAGAAGTTGCCGATTTCTCGTTGGCAGCGTGACTTAAGCGATTCAACGGTTCAGCGTAACTTAGGCGTTGCCTTCGGTTACGTCTTCACGGCTTACGCTTCCTTAGAAAAAGGTCTTGGAAAACTCGAACTCAATGAAGAAAAAGTTGCAACAGATCTTGAAAACTCTTGGGAGGTTTTGGCTGAAGCCATCCAAACCGTGATGCGTCGCTATGCGATTGAAAAGCCCTATGAGAAGTTAAAGGCGCTCACACGCGGCAAGGGTCACATGTCTTCGGATGTGATGCGTGAATTTATTAAGACGCTCGAAATCCCAGAAGACGCAAAAGCAAGACTTCTTGCGATGACGCCTGCAACCTATATTGGTAAAGCCGCAGAACTCGCCCGTCGCGCTTAATTGATAAAAGAAGGTGTTTTCGTAAGCCGTAAAGACACCTTCTTCATTTTTATTTTTTGAGGAACCCTCAGTGTCTCGTCGAATTCAAATTGCCTGTCTTAGTCTTGTTGCCGCTTCCCTTTGCGCTTGTATCTCTCAAACAAGTCGCCAATACGGGATGGACTATGACATCACGCATTCGCGTGCGTGGAATGTGCTTAACTTTTTTGGCTACGCCCCGCTTCCTGAAGACCGCCCTGCGCCCAAGGAGTTTCTTTCTGGAGCCAATAGCCACTCCTTTGCTGCCGCTCAAGTCATAACAAGTTCAACAGCAAAGAGCGTTCCAACTCCCGCAGCCAACGATGCTCAAAGCACCTTTACGATGACAGGTCTCGTTGATGCGATGCAAAAGTCTTTTACGAAATCCACGGATGAGAATCAGTTCTTCGGGTTTTGTGACGACACAGAAATCAGGAGAAACTTTCAGGCGCAAAAGAAAGTCGTGTCAACGCTTGCTCGTGCTTTCTTTAATCAATTAAGAAAGTCGTCTTCAGAAAATAAGTTTTACTTGGATTTAGTAAGGACGGAAGTCAAAGGCGACACGCTTTTTACCTCGATGGCCGTTTTCTTAGAAAACGAGTCTTTAGGCTGCAAATACGTTCTTGATGCCAACAGAAAAGAGCGCATTGGCACGTGCGGCATTGTCTTTATCACCAAAAGCGAAGTTGAGGCTAAGCCCAGTCTGATTCCTTTTGTTATCGGTGGGCTCAAAGTGAAAGCCGAGCAGTCTCGACCTCAAGAATTTATCGCCGACTTCTTAGAGCGTGACGATCGTTTTGGTTTCCGTTATGGAAGCGACCCATATGCGCAAGATAAGGCTCTCACAGGAATGCCTGCCTTTAAGTGGGATGGAAAGACTTGGCAAAAAACAACGGAATTTGACGCGATTCTTGAACCGGCCTTTAGGGAACTCACAAAATCGCTTCCTCCATTAACGTTTGTCTACCATAAGGCAATGGAGGTGGCTCCAGGCAAAGTTGCGGCCCCCTACCTAATCGAAGGTAACGGCTTTGACTTTTTCTTTATTCCTGGAAAAGACAACGTCCCTGTCGGCCAACTTGATGACAAATAAAGCGCAAAAACCCCGAAACGCTCGGGGTTTTTGCTAAAGAACATCGTAGGCTTTAGGCGTTTTTATCGAGAAAAACGAGATTGCCGTCTTTTAATTCAACGCGAACTGTGTCGCCTGGCGCATATTTCCCTTGAAGGATGAACTCAGCTAACGGATTCTCAAGCTTTTCTTGTACCGCTCTCTTTAAAGGACGAGCGCCGTACACGGGATCAAATCCAGCAGCAGCCACATAGTCAAGAGCCGCATCGCTTAACTTCAAGGCAATTCCCTGAGCCGCTAAGCGTTTGGCAAGCAACGCAACCTGAAGCGAAGCAATCTTACGAATCTCAGTTTGCCCGAGGTTATTAAAGACCACAATTTCATCGATACGGTTAACAAACTCTGGACGAAAATGCGCTTTCACTTCCTGCATTGCCGCTTCTCGTACTTCTTCGTGCGGGGCGTTAGCCAGGCGCTGAATCTCATCGCTTCCTAAGTTACTCGTCATGATGATTACCGTGTTCTTAAAGTCCACGGTGCGACCTTGGCCATCTGTCATACGACCGTCGTCCAAGACCTGCAAGAGGACGTTAAAGACATCGGGGTGCGCCTTCTCAACTTCATCGAGCAATATGACGCTATACGGTTTACGGCGAACGGCTTCAGTTAAGTAGCCACCCTCTTCGTAGCCGACGTATCCCGGAGGAGCACCGATTAAACGAGCAACCGAGTGCTTTTCCATAAATTCACTCATATCGATACGAATCAAAGCCGATTCCGAATCAAAGAGGAATTCACAGAGAGCCTTTGTTAATTCCGTTTTACCAACACCCGTTGGGCCTAAGAATAAGAAGGAACCATAGGGGCGATTGGGGTCTGATAACCCTGCACGACTACGAAGCACTGTCTGGCTTACCGCACGCACGGCTTCATCCTGTCCAATGACACGACGCTTTAAGGCATCAGCCATACCGAGAAGTTTCGCTTTTTCGCCTTGCATCATCTTCGAAACGGGAATACCCGTTGCACGGCTTACCACCTCAGCGATTTCTTCTGCTCCAACGCTGGTGTGCAAAAGTTTCGGATGCGTTTTCGCTGTCTTCTCACCACTTTCAGCTTTACGTAGTTTCTCCTCGAGTTTCGGAAGAACCCCGTACTGCAATTCAGCCAACCGCTCAAAGCGACCTTCACGACGGCACGCTTCCATCTCGACACGTGTGTGATCGATTTCATCGCGCACGGCTTTCGAGCCAAGAGCTTCGGCCTTCTCGGCTTTCCAAACCTCTTCTAAGTCTGAATACTCGCGAGAAAGTTTCGTGATTTCGTCTTCGATTGCAGCCAAGCGTTTGCGACTAGCTTCATCGGTTTCCTTTTTCATCGCCTCGCGTTCAATCTTTAATTGAATGAGACGACGATCGAGTTTGTCCAAAGCCTCGGGCTTCGAATCGATTTCCATCTTCACACGGCTTGCCGCTTCATCGATAAGGTCAATGGCCTTATCTGGCAAAAAGCGGTCTGTGATATAGCGCTGAGAAAGTTCAGCAGCGGCCACAATCGCAGGGTCCGTAATTTCGACGCCGTGATGCGCCTCGTACTTTTCCTGCAATCCACGCAAAATCGCAATCGTATCCTCTAGGCTCGGTTCATCGACGAGAACCTTTTGAAAACGACGCTCTAAAGCCGCGTCTTTTTCAACGTACTTACGATATTCGTCGAGTGTTGTTGCACCAATGACGTGAAGTTCTCCACGAGCAAGAGCGGGTTTTAGCATATTGCCCGCATCCATCGAGCCCTCGGTTTTACCCGCGCCCACAACGGTATGCAACTCATCGATAAAGAGAATGATTTTCCCTTCAGACGCTGTGACCTCTTTTAATAACTTCTTTAGACGTTCTTCGAACTCACCACGGTACTTAGCACCAGCGATAAGGCCTGCCATATCCAAAGAGAGAACCACTTTGTGCTTTAAACCATCGGGCACTTCGCCATTGACAATACGCTGGGCAAGCCCTTCGACAACAGCGGTCTTACCAACGCCTGGCTCACCAATGAGCACCGGGTTATTCTTTGTGCGACGTTGCAAAATCTGCATCGTGCGACGAATCTCGTCATCGCGTCCAATCACAGGGTCAATCTTTCCTAAGCGAGCACGCTCGGTGAGATCGATCGTGTAACGCTTAATCGCGTCGCGTCCTGACTCACCTTCGGCATCCTGAACTTTTTCTCCTCCACGAACAGCATCAATCGCGGCAGCAAGGGATGCCTGCGTTACGCCAAAGCGTGAAAGGAGTTTTGAAACCTCAAATGAGGAATCCGTCAAGGCAAGTAAAAAGAGCTCCGAGGAAATAAACGAATCCTGGCGCTTACTCGCTTCCTTTTCCGCTAAGTTAAAGGCACGCACCGTGTCACGGCTCACTTGAACATCGCCAGCGGTGCCAGTGACTTTCGGGAGCCGTTCGATTGCATCAGAAACGGCTTTGCGAATCTCCTTGGCGTTTGCTCCAACGCGTTCAAAAAGACTATTCGCAACACCTTCCTCGTCATCCATAATGGCTGCGAGGATATGAACAGGCTCAATAAACTGGTTGTCGTTTCTCAAGGCCATCGATTGCGCTTCGCTAATGGCCTCTTGGAATTTTGTTGTTAATTGATCTTGTCTCATAAGAATCTCCTTCGGGGAATAACACATCGGTGGTTTTCTTCCCCGTTTGAGCTCTATATGGGGATTTATCGAGCAGATTTCAAGAGCCAAAAACGCAAAAACCGCCAAAATCTGGCGGCTTTCACGATTGATACTAAATGAGATTTCTAGGATTTCTCCCTAGTCTTTCAAGAAGTACTCCACGGTTGTGACGACACGGATGTTTTTCACATTCGGCGTGAAGTTATCTCTGTTGGAAATCGAGAACTGCCCTTGATTGGCGCGGCGGATTTTCCCGAGTTTGCTACCCGAATCCTCAGCAAACTTCTCGGCTGCGGCTCGAGCGTTCTTCGTCGCTTCTTCAATCATTGTCGGCTTCACAGAATTTAGTCCCGTGAACTCAAACGTGGTTTGCCAACTGTAGTCGTTAGCTAATGTGACGCCTGCCTTTAAAAGTTCACTCTGGCGCTTCATCAAGTCAAGAACAAGAGCAACTTTGTCTGTCGAGACCGTGACCGTTTGAATCATGTTGTAGCGATAGGTCATGTTTTTGGTGCTGTAGTTATCGGCTTGAGCATCGGTTACTGTGGGAGTGGCGACTGTGATTTCTGAGGCGTCAAGACCAGCGTCTTTTAAGAAAGCCACAACCTGATTTCGGCGGCTCTCTGTTGTCTTATAAACCGTCTGTAAGTCGTTGCCTAATTCACGAAAGCCAATGGGCCAAGTAACGTGATCGGCCTGAACGACTTTTTCTGCTAGACCCTTGACAGTTACAACACGGTCACGGTTGACGAAATTTTCCATGCCCGTTGAAAGTTGGTTTCCAAGAAGTGCGGCACCGCCTGCGATACCGATGGCAATAACAACACTTGAGGCAATTGATTTGCATTCCATAGGTTTTGTCTCCCTAAAGGCTCTACATTTGAGCTTTGTAGAAATTCTAGCGAGACGCCCTCCTAG
>CAVEMY010000014.1:0-22381 GCA_963617005.1 Parabacteroides distasonis
GGTAAGTTACGGCAAGGAAGGCAAACTAAAGAAGGAATCAAAAAGAAAAGAGACCAAAAGAAAACATATTCTTTCAGTCTCCATAGAAGTTTCAGACATTGGGGGTTCGCATTGCATCGCTTCTGCTGAACACAGATGGTTTATAGAACATCCTTATAAAGCCACAGCCGGACTCATGCCCACGTCACTGTGCCCCAATCGCCTTGATGGGTTAAATTTATCATACTTATTGGAATCTGATAAAAAATTCAAAAGAAAATTTCAAGAGTGGACAAAAACAACACAAAGGATTACCGAAAACGATTTTATTCTTTTCTTGGAAAAAGAATTAGGATTCAGAAGAAGTAATAAAAACACCATAGAAAACACAAGCGTATATAAAAATTTTGCGATAAAAGGGAAATTGATAACTCTTAGGGTTAGCAATCATCACTACAACCACACACATCAAGAAGACTACAGCGAGCTGACATCTTTAGTCCTTACAAATACATCGGGCGAAAGTCTTGATTGGAATTTTTTTCAACCACAAAATGATAGTGTTATTGAATACACCTACAATGTAGAGGATTTCGCAAATGAAGAGATGATAGAAATTTTAAGGGCGGTACAAGGATTTTTAAGAAGTGGAATCTTTTCTTGTTCAATCAAACCAGACTATTCTAATAAGTCGCAAAAATTAATTAAAAAAGAGCAACTAAAGGCAGAGAAAAAACAGAAAAAAGGAATGGGGGTAACAAGTAAAAGAAAAGAGACCAAAAGAAAACATATTCTTTCAGTCTCCATAGAAGTTTCAGACATTGAAAGTTCGCATGGCGTCGCTTCTGCTGAACACGGATGTTTTGATGAAGATCCTTATAGAGCCACCGGCGACCTTAAGGTCCGGACACAGTGTTTCAATCGTCTGAATGGCGCAAATGTAGCATATTCTTCAGAATATGACAAAAGATTTAACCGTAAAATTAAGGAGTGGCAAAAATTAGACACTCAAATAAGCGATTTAGATATGATTTTTTTCTTAAAACAAGAGATGGGGTTTAAGGATAGCAAGAAAAACAATCATGAGCATAAGAGCGTGTATAAAGAGTTTGAAGCGAATGGCAAAAAGATAACTTTACGAGTAAGCGACCATCATTATATTAACTCACAACACTCGGGGAAAAGACATCTAACCTCGCTAACTTTTACCAATCCTCTTCGAGAGAGTTTTGATTGGAATGAATTCCAACCAAAGGAAGATAATGCCGTTGAATATTCTTACAATGTAGAAGATTTCACTAATAGAGAAATGATTGAGATACTAAAAGCAATTCAAGAATTTCTAAGAGACGGAATTTACAACTGTACTATAATACCAGATAAGGTGAACAAATCAGAGAGGCACAAGCAAAATGAGCTTCAAAAGGCAGAGAAAAAACAGAAAAAAGGAATGGGGGTAACAAGTAAAAGAAAAGAGACCGAAAGAAACCATATTCTTTCAGTCTCCATAGAAGTTTCAGACATAGAGTGTTTGCATTGCATCGCTTCTGCTAAACGCGGACGGTTCATTGAGCATCCTTTTAAAGCCACCAGAGGGACTACACCCTATACCCGGTCTCTCTATTATCTTAACGGCACAAATGTATCTTTTAATAAAGACATAGACAAGAAAATAGAAAGAAAAATAAAAGATTGGAGGGATAACGAAAAAAACATATCCCCGAATGACTTCATTTTGCTACTGATTTCTGAATTTGGATTCAGACAAAGCAACAGCAATTTAAAATATAATTATGAATCTATCAGTGCGTACTACGACATAAAAAGCAACAATAAAAAAATAGTTCTGAGAGTTAGCAACCATCATCATCAAAGATTTTCGGGAAATTCAGATGAGGAATTATCTTCCGTTGTCTTAGACACTAAAGAGTATCGGAATTTTGAATGGAATTGTTTTGACAATGGAGAGGAAAAGAAAATAATAGAATTTGTGTTTGATGTCGATGACTACACTTGTGCAGATTTCGCAAAAATTCTAAAGGGAATCCGTTCTTTTTTACAAACATTAGATTTTAGTTGGTCAATTCATCCGACTGAATTAGAAAAAACGGATAAATATGTTGAATGGGAGCAACGAAAGGCAGAGAAAAAACAGAAAAAAGGGATGGGAGCAACAAATAAAAATAAGAGGAATGAGCAAAACAATAGCAAGCCTACACCTGACGATGTGAAATTAGTAAAAACCAAACTTGCATTGAAAGTAAAGGCGGCCAAAATATTAGAATTGATTTCTTAAACAAATAAATATGGGATACACGTTAAAAGAACTAAAGGGGAAAATTTCCGATGTGGAAAAGGTCCAGACGAGTGGAGATTACAACACTTATCTAAAAAAAGCGAAAGATTATTTTTCTACGCTTTCCGCAGATGAGAAATTGTATAATGAATCGTTGGCTGATGATGCAGAGACGCAACAGCAAATTAAAGAGGTCATCATCAAGCCGTGCAACCTCATCATGAAGTATGCGGAGCAACCAGAAACAGCCAAAGAAAAGAAACAAGAAAAAGCAGAGGCAAAGGCAGAAGACAAGAAAGCGAAACAGTTGGAGCTTGATTTTTCCGATAAGGGAAAAGAAGAAAAGGCGACGCCTAAAAAAGAGAGCAAGGCAGAAAAGCCAAAGAAAAAGGCAAAGCCGAAAGCAGTTGTACCCGAATGGGAGGACAACCAGGGCAAACCATACCCTACTGTTGAAGTTTCTTTGTTAAAGCGTTTCATCAGTCTGAACTGTAAAACGGTAAGTTTCATCAACGACAGAAAGAACAATCCGAAGAGCCTTTTGAACTCTTTGCAGAGTGCCATCATCTCTAAGAAGATTCGCAAAAGTAGCGAGTTTGCCGATGAGATTATGCAAATGCAAAAGATGTTGATTCAGTTGAACACCGACATTGACAAAAAGAAGATTACAGGCAAAGATGTAGTTACCATTGATAACGCTGACAAGATAAAAACGAAGTTAGACCGTTTCAAGGAGGGAGACCTTTGCAAGTTGTCTAAGCGTTTCGTTAACCGTGCGCAACACAAAGAGGGCAGAAAAGCGGAGGCAGTGAAGATTCTCAAGAAGTTGCAAGCGTTGCCAATCAATGAGGCATACGAAGACGAGAGAAAAGCAATGATTAACATACTTAGTGACTATGCAAATGGGAAAACATCAACCATCGATGCCGTTTCAAGACAGTTGCGAGGATTGGGCAGACATTGCAACGGCTTAGGTAGCGTAGCAGACGAGAACGGAATCGTATCAAGCGAGGATGTAGTGAAAGCCACTTTTGATAGTGCTGGCTTTACAGGTCGTTGGGCTTCTTTCTTTGGCAATCCGTCCTCAAACTTTAAGATTATGGTTTATGGAGCGGCAGGCGGTGGTAAGTCTACTTTTTGCATTTTGTTAGCGAAATATCTAACGGAGCATTTGGGATGGCGTGTCCTCTACATTGCGAGCGAAGAGCGTTTTGGATACACTCTGAAAGAAAAACTAAAGAGATTGAACGCATGCAATGAGAATTTACACATTGCAGAGAGTGTACCAGATGGAGCACTGAAAGATTACGATTGCGTGTTCTTTGACAGTGTGAACGACTTGCAGATTGAGCCATCAAAGTTGAACGAGTACACAGATGGCATTGCATCCGTCTCAATTTTCCAATGCACGAAAGATGGGCAGTACAAAGGAGGTCAGGAGTTTTCACACGATGCCGATGTAGTCGTACGAGTAGACGATATGGTAGCAGTTACCGAAAAGAACAGATTCGGCAATAGCGGAAACGAATTTGTAGTTGGATAAATAAAAAGCACCCCCGATTTTCTGAATTGTCGGGGGGGCTTTTTTTTCTAAAAACTAAAAAAAAAAAAGAATAGAACACGATGAATGTTATATTTTTGGATAAAGCATTAGAGGAGTTGAGCCGTAAAGGAACAACAACAAACAAAAAATATAAGAAACTATGCAGAAACAAGAAACTTATTGAGGGATTTATCCAGACAGTTAAAATTATGATAAAAGTAGAAAGAACGGAAGAATTAAGGAAGTATAGTTTTTTGCATTATGAGAGACTCAAGAATGACAAAAGGAGTAGCATCCGCATTAAAAACGGAAGTATCGAGCGACTTTTGTTTTATGAAACGAAAAATGGTATAGAAGTTGAACTAATAGAAATAGATGATACTCACTATGGGAAAAAATAGAAAATTTTCACCTACTCTGTTCATGGCAGTATCTCCGGGAGGGATAATGCGTGAAGAACTTAAAGAACGTAAGATAACGCAAAAAGATTTTGCAAAGCAAATCAACGAAGATGAAAGTCTTTTCAAATCATTCATTAGAGGTGTAGCACCTGTAACAAAGGAACTCGCCCAAAAATTTGAAAAAGCACTTGGAATAGATGCGAAATTTTGGATTGGGTTTGAATTAGACTACCGCCACGACCTTGAAGTAATAGCGGAAAGAAAAAGGAAAGCATTGGCTGGAGTTAAAAAGAAGAAAAAGCCTAAGAGAAAATAAAAGTTTATTAGGGGGGAACGGATAAAAAACAACACAATAACGAAATAGAACACGATGAATGTTATATTTTTGGATAAAGCATTAGAAGAGTTGTATTTGGATGGAAATACAAAAGATAGGAAATATAAAAAGTTATGCAAGGATAAAAAGTTAGTGATAGGCTATAAAAGAGCAGTTAAGGCATTACTTGAAACTGATTGCATAAAAAGATTAAAAGAGCAAAGTTTTTTGCACTACGAAAAGCTAACAAAAGATAGCAGAAGTAGCATCAGAATTCTTAACGGTAGAATAGAAAGGCTACTTTTCTACGAGAAGAAAAACGGAATAGAAGTTGAACTAATAGAAATAGATGATACTCACTATGGAAAAAAATAATAAATTTTCACCTACACCCTTTGCACCTGTATCACCAGGGGAGATAATGCGTGAGGAACTTAAAGAACGAAAGATAACGCAAAAGGATTTCGCAAAGCGAATCAACGAAGAAGAAAGCCTTTTCAAATCATTCATAAGAGGGATAGCCCCTGTAACAAAGGAACTCGCCCAAAAGTTTGAAAAAGCACTTGGAATAGATTCAAGGACTTGGCTAAACTACGAAAGGGCTTATCGCCACGACCTTGAAGTAATAGCGGAAAGAAAAGCATTGGCAGGAGTTAAGACAAAGAGAACAAAGAGCAAGAAAAAACGATAAATATTTTAAGAGGGGGAAAACTTTTTTTTACTTTTGTTCGTTGAAAAAAATTATGGCAGTTGAAAGATTAGAAATAAAACCTAAAATGCTACGTTGGGCTATTCAACGTGCTGGATTTAATGAGGAAATGGCGATAGACGCTTTCCCCATACTGAGTGGTTGGCTATCTTCGCAACAACAACCAACATTAAGCCAACTAAAAAAATTCTCAGCAAAGTTTCATACCCCTATTGGATATTTGTTTTTGACTGTCCCCCCGATAGAAAAAGTGCCTTTCCCTATGTTCAGAGGTGATGCAGGACAAACCGACCATTTTGATTTGAATTTATATGAAACTGTGATGAATATTCAAGCACGACAAGAATGGCTTGAAGAATACATTGAAGAAAATGAAATCAAAACATGCGATTTTGTAGGAACAATAGATGTAACGACCCCCATTTCTGAAACAGTAGACAAATTACGAACAATCTTAAATCTTGATAGTAGGTGGGCATTTAGTTTCGCTACAACGGATGCGGCGGTGAGCTTCCTCGGGCAGAGATTAGAGGAAGTAGGAGTATTTCTCGCTTATAATGGTGTGGTAGGAAATAACACACATCGGAAGCTTAGCGTTAGCGAGTGTAGGGGTTTTTGCTTGGTAAATGAAAGGGCTCCATATATATTTGTTAATAGCGCAGATAGTAAGAGTGCGCAATTATTTACGCTTATCCACGAAATGACACATCTTATGCTTGGCATAAGTGCTGGACATGCAGGGAGCGAAGTTTTTTTCAATGAAAAAAATGAAAAGTATTGCGATATGGTCGCCGCTGAATTTCTTGTGCCAATGTCTATTTTGCGTGAAATATGGAACAATGATATAAAATCCGTTTCAAGAAGATTTAAAACGAGCGAATTAGTAGTTGCAAGACGAGCCCACGATATAGGGATAATGTCCAACGAAGAATACAAAGATTTTTGGTTAAAATATAACAAAAGGCCTAAACAAACAAATAAAAACTCTAATGGAGGTAGTTTTTATTTAACAAGCGTAAAAAGAGTCGGTCGTAACTTTGCCATCCATGTGAGAAATGCAGTTAATAGCAGGCAATTAAGTTACACAGATGCATATCGTTTAACAGGATTGTACGGAAAGACATACGATAATTTTATGAGCAATAATATTTAACGCTTTATGAAATACTTATTTGATACTAATCTCTTATAGTGCCAATTCTTGCTTTCTGTTGTTGCCGTTTCGTTTCCATGAGACATGCACCCACGAATAGTCGTTTTCGTTGATGAGTTGGTCAAAGTTGCCGTTTTGGCGGATGATGTTGTAAAGCGTTTTGTTTCCTGCTTTTGTGCCTGTTGTCAAGTCGGCCGCCTCTCCTTTCGTGTGCTGAGACGTGGATGCGCCCCCTACGATTGCGTTTACCCTTGCATTGCGGTAACCGCTCGTTATCTGAATGGATGCCCCATACTGTTTGCGTGCTGGGTCTAACACATATTTGAAAAGTGCTTTTATGTTTGCGAGAATGTCCGCATCCGTGGTCGTGTTGTCTATTCCGTTTTTTTGCGCAGTGGTGCTTCTGAACATTTCAGAGAGCGAGAAATAGGGGCTTGTGTAGTTGGAATCCCTTTTTCTGAATAGGGCTACTAACGCAACAACGCCACATAATACGAACGTGCCGAACGCTCCAATCTTTATTTTTGTCTTCTTATTCATACCTTAAAAATCTATTTTGCCGAGGAAGTCAACGTATTTGTTTTTTTTCTTGTTCTTTACGAGCATATCCACCGCCAAAGGGGCAAAAACCGCCGCTTTGCTGACCGTGTCCCCCACCTTTGGAAATTTCACTTTCAACACCTTACCTAAGGCGTTGACGAGCGCAACATATTCCTCTGGGATGGGTTTGTTTTCCTCTTCAATCTGTTTGCAGCGCTCCCTATAAGCGTCATACATAGCATTGAATAACTCCTCATCTCCCCCCATGTCTGGGTGCATAGTCTTTGAAAGCACCCTATATTGTGCCTTGCACTCCTCTATCGTCTCCAAATCGCTAAACCAATCTCCCATAACTGAAAATTTTTGTGTTATACTATAATTATTTTTTTTATGTTGTTTTTGTATCATACTACAATACGAAAACATTTTGTAATATAATACAGAATCGCAACATTAAGCCCATTTCACATTTTTAAGTCTGTTGCGGTACTCAAAACGCTTTAGAATCGTGTCCCAATCGTCCACCTCCTTTTTATCAAAACCGCCCCTCAAAACCGCCTTATCCGTGAGTTTGGCGGTTAGCCGCAAATCATAGCAAAGGTCACCTAACGAAGTGTCTTCTATCCCCCACACACCTTGTAAAGCCTCATTAAAGAATTGCCCATCCTGCCTCACCTGCACCTCTCTGATAGCCTTACGAGTTGCGAACAAGCCACACGAATAAAAACAGTTGTTCACATATCCGTATGCCCTTTGGAACATTTCGGGGGTGCGAAAATCTTCCTCCACTGGGAATAACAACAAGTCTTTATCGCAGTCCGCCAATGCATCAGAAAGCGAGCCTTTCACCGGGTAGCGGTCGCCGTCCAAAAAAAGCACGTCAGAATTTTTCTCGCAACGTGAAAGCCCGAGATTTCTACAATAAGATGTTTGCCTACCCTCTCTGCCTATAGTCGCCACAACATCAATAATTCCGCCACGTTTTACGAGTTGCTCTAAAGTGTTGTCCGTGCATCTATCCGCCACATAGTGAATGCGCCACCCTTGCGGTATTGAGTCTAACATTTTAGGGAGTGATGCGCCCTCGTTTTGTCCTATTATAACAACCTCTACCATAGAAATATATTTTTATCCTACAAATATAAATAATTTAGCATTAGCGTTGAGAATGGTTTTTTATTTTAAATTATTTTGTCTATATTTGTGAGAGTATAAATAACTTGACAATTTTTTCATTATTTGAGGGTTGTTTCAGTTGTCGGGAGACAATGAGAACGAGTAAAAAGCGAGGGCGGATGTTTGTGTTTGTTTACCGCCCTTGCTTTTTTGTATTACGACTATTTCACCTCCATCCACACCTCTTCACCCTCGTTCAACGCTATTCTGATTCTTCCTATTATGTAGCCTGTCCATTTGCGGGATTCAAGCACCTTGCCGACCTCTTTGTTTGCGCCGCAAAGGATGCACCCCTCAGTGTCGTTGTAGTCGTTGCCGCTGTGAATGCGAACGCCCTCGAAGTTAGGCACGTTCAGAAGTAGGGGGAGCGACTTTTTAAACCTGTTAGAGTAGGTAATGATGATTTTGTACCGCCCTTTGGGTATTGCTGTCTTCCCCTTGATTTTCAGTCCGCCCTCCCTCTCCGTTGGTTCGAGCGTGTCGCATATATACACGTTATCAATGAACAAGTTGCCAATCGTGTAGTTTGCCCTTTTTGCGATTCTTTTCACTGTGAGTTCCATAGGCTAAAATCGTGTTGAAAATGAAATAACTATCGTTTATTCGTCTTTGCCGTCTTCTTTCAAAGCGTCCTCAACCTCTTTCTTGTCAATCTTCAGTTTTTCCGCCACCTCGCTTGCAATAAGCTTCCTAATTAGGGAGAAAGCCTTGATTTTCGGGAAACTCACGCTAAGGTTTGCGAGCATTGAAATTATCTCGCTAAAGATGATGATTGAGGTATAGACCCTCGTCAGCCACATATTATCCACCGTCATAGCCTTATCAATCAAGACAAAGCAAAGGAACAGAAGAAAATAGACTAATGTTTTGTTTATAAAGTCCACTATTCGTGAACTCACCACCCCTTTTCGCTCTACTTTCCAACTACGGATGACACCGCAAACCAAATCCGCCACGCAAGCGATGCAAATGTAGGAGATAAGCCATTTCACGTCACCAAAGAAAGTGGCGACGAAAACAAATGCCGTCCCTATCCATGACGACAAATGCGAATAAATTTGAAAAAGTTTCTCCATTGGCTTAGTAAGTTTTAGAGAACCATGTGCCGTTGTAGTGCATAAACTCATAGTAAGCCATTGCGGATTCGTTCGGTTGTTTCATATAACTGTAGATGTAGTTAGAGAACGAATACGCTTCGTGTCGGTTAGCTCCCTCTTGAGATAGGCGGACATTATTGTAATAAGGACCGCGAGCACCCAAAAGCACGATTTTCTGACCGTTGACGAACGAGCCGAGCGAATCGGACGGCTTGATGCCCGAAAGGTTGATGCCTGCGTTGTTAGAAGTCTCGAAAGCTACCAAATCATAATCGGCATCCAAAACAAGAAAATCCATTGTGCTATAGCCAGCCTTGAACGACTTGATGTAAGTGTCCTTGTTCACATCGGTGATGGTGAGAATGTTATAATTTACGATTGGCTTTTGTGTTGCCTCTGCTTGCGCCTTTAGAAGTTCCGCTTGCGCATCCGTCATCTCTGTTGCCTCCTTTTCAGTGAATTTGACATTGTAGCGTTTGAGCATTGCGTTAAGCCCTTGCATTGCGAGTTCCCTTTGTTCCTCCGTCATAGTCAACCCTTCTGCCTTTGCGTCTGCTTGCGCTTTCAACTCCATTGCGTTCTTTATGTCGGCTGTCTCATCTGCTGAAAGCACGATTTCATTCTCGCTATCAATGGTGTAGCCCCTTGACGAAAGCACATAATCGGCAATATATTCGCCCCATTTCCAAAAATCAAGCTCTTCGGTGTCTTCCGCTGAAGTCTCTGCGGTTGTCTGTTCAACGATTGGCTTTTGTGTTGCCTCTGCTTGAGCCTTTGCGAGTTCCAATGTCGCATCCGTTGTTTCCGTTGTCTCTTCATTCCCTTTTGAACTCTTCCAGAGTAGGAAAGCACCGCCTGCTATGAAAGCCGCGGATGCTAATATTTTCTTATCTGCCATATTGTTTTGTTTTTATTGTTGTTGTTGAATTAGTATGATTTAGAGAACCATGTGCCGTTGTAGTGCATGAATTGATAAAAACCCCCTTGCGATTTATATTCACCTCCATTATGTATATATAGATATTTAGAAAATGAATATGGTCGCCCTTGCTCTTGCCCCGCTTGCGAAAGGTTGATATTGTCTTCATTATCATCCGCCCCTATTATGGAAATAATATGGCCTTTTGAAAATCCGCCCAATTCGTCAGTAGGTCTAATCCCAGAAATTCCCGAAATTGTATTATTAGCACTTGTTGCGAATACTATCGTGTCATATTCTTTGTCTATAACGATGTAGCTCTCTTCTCCTACATTCAAATTATCTTTGAATTTTTGAATGTAGGTCGCCTTGTTGTCGTCCGTTATCTCAAGCACGCTCCTTTCCACGGATGATTTGTCTGCCTTGGAAGACAAAAGATTGTCGGATTCGGTTTTGGTGTAGAAAGTGTTAGAGGAATAACCTTTCACCCTTTCCCAAAGGTTGGCGACCGCTTGGGAGCTTGCCAGCGAATCAAGTTGTTTGCCAACGAAACGGTAAACCTCCGAATCCTCGTTCGTCTTCACGACCACATCATTCGGGTTGTTCGGGTTGTGGTGTACGTTCTCAACCGTGCCTATCTGCGTTGTGCATTGCTCGTCAGAGTAGACGGCATCCCCGATGGCTATTGCGCTGAGTTCCGTGGTTACGAAAAGTGAGGCCTCGCCGTCTGATAGTCTGTAATTCTCGTATTCCTCGTAGCGGTCTGAATTTTCAGTTGATAAAGTCTTGCTTTTCTCGCTGTAGGTAAGGTGTCCGTTTAGGTTCACGTTTGCGAACTCTCCATCGTTGGACGCGAGCAACGTGTTTTTGTTGCTGCTCAAAATTGGTATCTCGCTCCACTCGCTATTCAGAATCTTACCTGTGAGCATATCTATCAAGAAAGCGAAATTACCGCTGCCGCTATCCCCCTCTTTGTGTTGACCGTTGACAACAAGAAGTTGGTTGCCGTTCACAGAGTAGTTTGAGAAATTGGTGACGCTTTCGGGCAAATCTATATCCGTGCTTTTCTTGGTGCTTAGGTCTACAAGTACGAGCTTCGTGTGGTGAATCTCTACAACGTGGGATAAGTCTTGCGAAATCATCATGCCGCATAAAGTTAGCGCCGAGTTCTGGTACAATGTTGTACACCCCTTATCCGTACATCTCAAAATTCTTGAGGTATACACTTTGCTTGCGTATCCTACATTTGACCCGAGCGCAAGAATGTCGGCATCATCCGTCGTTATTACTTGGTTGATTCTATTTTCTGTGCTGAGGACGTATTGGGCGGTTGTTTTTTTCGTGTCTGCATCGTAGGAATATAGCGTCTTTGTTGATGACAAAATGTAGGAACGACTCTTCCCTACCGCAATATCTGAACAAGTACCGATAGAAGATATACCGCTTGACAAATTTTCAAATGTCTTAAAATCCGTTGTGGTGTATAGCTTTGATTCGCCACAAAACCACCATTTATCCATTCCGAACTTAATACTTACCCAATAAGTGGAGGGGATGTTAGAGTAGAGCTTCCACGATTCGCCTCCGTCTTCAGACACGGCATACTCTTGCGAAATGTTTCCAGACAGGGCAATGAGTTTGCCATCACCGCTTGCCAGTTTAAACCAACGCTCTTGCGAACCGAGAATGTTCTCTTTGACCGTCCACAAGGATGCATCAGCCTTTGCGGTCGCAACCGTCAAATCGCCCACTTTGGTGTATTTCAGAATGCACCATTTGCCGTTTTTCTCATCGTAGGCGCAATCCACCCACTCACGGCCCGAGCCGTTTCTCTCAATGTTGTAGTAGCCGAAGTATCTGAACAAATGCACCTTTCCATCCGTGTCGGTGAATTGGATGGCTTGTCCTTGTTGCGGTTTGTATTGCGAATCAATACTTTGCAAAGCCTTGACGGCGGCATCCGCATCCGTGAATGCGCCTCTCATTGCAATATTGGTGTACGAGTGGTCTCGCAGTTCCTTATCCGTGTGGCTTTCCAAACCGTCCACCTCTTCCGTAACGATAGGAATATCAACGGATGCAACCGACAAATCAACGCCGTTATCCGTCTCCGTTACGATTATGCTTCCGTCTTGTGATGTTATCGAATCCTTGTCAATAGCGGTCTCCCCCGCCACTGAAGATATATCTATATGCGTCTCTACCATAGCCTATACGTTTTTTGTTTTGTTTTTAGCGTGGGTCTACAGGTCCGCCCCCCCATAAACATATTCAGAGAAATTGGGGCCCATCTTGTAGCTAAGCACTTTTCTATCCGTCCAGCGTTGGCAGAAAGTACGCATTCCGTTCGGGAATCCAGTTTGCTCCACTCCGTAACCATCATTCACATAGACTTGAATAAGCCATCGGGGGTCGTCTACGCTTGTGCAAGAGGCAAGAGGGAATCCGTAGAAGATTAGGTTTTTGCTTACCCTCTCTACGATTGTGGGGCGGAGTTCGTACTCCGCCAACTTGTGAAGAAATTGATTTTCCATATCAGAAAAAATTTAAAGGTTTTTATTTCTTGTCCACCTCGACATATTCCACCGTCTTCACGGTAGAATAGGGAGAGTAGTTTTTTATCGTTGTCTTACCGCTGTATCTGCGGATAGTCCACCAAAGGAATTTGCGAGTTCTGCAATGATTGACCACCAAAAGGCAATCACGGCACGCAATGTGGGCGGAATCCGCATCAATGCGTAGCGTTATCCATTCGTCATCGTATCTGTACTCTACGACTGTATCATGTAAAATAACCGTGTCGGTTTTCACGTTTGCTATGTTGTTTGTCTGAATCGTGCTGACGCTTTTCACATCCCTCGCTTTCACGTTGATGGTTTTCAGTTCCTCGGCAATAGCCTTTTTCAGTTCCGTGGCGGTGAGGGTCTGCGCCTTGCTCTCAGCCACGTTTTTCCCGTCCGTGCTTATAGAACGCTCTAAGGCGGATTGCATAGCAACGATGTTGCTTTCAAGTCGTTCAATCGTCCGCCTTGCGTTTCTGACGGAGAGGGACAAAAAGGCAATAGCGAGCAACAAGACGATGACCGCTATAGCCGATGAAAATATTTTTATGAGTTTACTTTTCATTTACGTTTGGTTTTATAACTTTGCCAAAAACCCACGAGCGAATGGGGTGTATTGTAGTTCTCGTTTTAAATTCGCCATAGATAAGGTACATTTGGTAATATGATGGTGAAGAAATTGGACGTAAAACTAAGGGCATGGACACTGTAGGGGACTCTACACTTTAACCCACAAGCTTTTCCCCTCCAACATGCGATTCTTTTCATCGCATACTGTAACAAAGATTACAGTTCCGGAGGGGAATTTTTTTATAAATTTTATTCCTTTTCGTTTCTCATCGTATATGATTTCATCATAGTCAAGAACTATATCCTTTAACGAAAGAAGGTCTTTTAAATGGATGCCTCTTTGTTTTTTCTGCGTTTCGTTGTAGTGCCTTTCATACAAGTGTCTTAAATATTCGCTTTTCAATCTCACCGTACAGCCAACTACATTCAATCCTGTTTCTTCGTTTAGTCTTCTGCCCTTTGCATCGTTTTTGATTTTACAAATAACATAAACAGATGGCGCATTAAGCAATGCGGTTGAAATAAACAAATCTTGAATGCAAGTTGCTTTTGCTCTTTCTCTATCCTCTGATTTAATACATTTCTTTCCCATACATTTACCCTATTTGTTTTAACTAAAATAAAGTTGCGCCTCTCTTTCCCTCCTGTTTGAAAGCCCCTTTGATACTGCTCCGTTGGCATATACCCAACGGCGGAACTCGGATGCAATCTCCGTGTCGTCTGGGTTGGCTTTCACTTTCTTTGCGAGCGTGGAGCTTTTGAATGCGCTTGTTCCCACGTTGAAAGCAAAGGAAACTAAGGCATCAAACTGAGATTGCGTGAGGCTCACCCCATTCAGCGTGCTTTTAACCGCATTTTCAAATGCTATGATGTCTTGCTGCAGCATCTGCTCCGCTTGCTCCCTTGTTATCTTCATTCCAGATGTTACCCCTTTCGTGTGTCCATATCCGATAGTCCAAACATTCGCTTGGCATTGGTAGGCCTCCGTTCTCAATCCCTCAAACTGTTTGATGAGGTCTAAACCATCATCCGAAGTCTTCATTTTTGCGACATCCATTTTTGCCCCCCCTTTCTTAAACAGAACGACCGCCAAAGCCACACCAGTCGCCAAAAGGGCGCCCACTGCGAATGCGGTCTTTAGCGGTCTCTTTCTATCCATAAACAAAAATCACTTATCAAGTTACTATTTCCTGCCACTTAGAGCTTTCTTCTCTTTTTCTTTGTCCTTGTCTTTCTCCTTTTTCTTTTTGCTCCTATGCACTGCGAAAGCCACACCGCCGACCAAAGTGACACCGCCCAAAGCCAAACCAGCGTAAAGCAATGTATTGTCTTTTTGCTCCTCTGTGTTTTGTGAATTTGCCAAAATATTATTTAAATTGTTGTTGCTCTCGTTTAATGCGTCCTGCGCCGCTTTCATTTCCGCCTCCAAAGCTGCATTGTCATAATCTCCTGCCGTTGGCATAGATATTTCAAGCTCCTCTTCTGTCGGTGAGTTGGCGGCCAACTGAACCGATGCGGCAAGTTGCGCCTCTCGTTTTTGATTGATAATGCTATTTACTAGTTTTACAATCAAGATAACTGCGGCAACAATAGCCATAATGAGAGGGATGATACCCAATCCTTTCAGTTCTTCATCTGTGTATGCGTTGTGACATTCATTTTTGAACTTGTTTAACGCCTCCTTTGGAGTCTTCGCTGACAATTTCGCGTTAAGTCCCGACTGTATATTCTTTCTGATAGAATAATTCGTCATGTTCGTTCCCGAATTGGCGAACCACTGCAACGATTCGCTCTGCCCCATCAGTTTTTGGCGCATTTCGCTTTCGTCCGTGCAATCCTCGTATAGGTCTTCTGTGTCTTGCACCGAATACATAAAATTCAACGCATGCTCTTTTATTTGGCTACTGTAAGAATCCTTTGTCTCGGTTGCCCCTAAACCCGATAGCCTCGGTTTGTCTTTCGTCTTCGAGCCGTCAAGGTTTTGATAGTAGTTGCATTGCACAACCACTTCCTCAAACCAATCGTTGAAAGTTGGGTTTGTTATGCTCTCCGCCTCTTTCTGCATTCGGTCTTTCAGTTGTCGGCATAACTCCTCAAGCATGACGTTTTCACCGTCTATTGTTGTGTACAGTCTGGAACACAATCCAGCCGTTGCCATGTTGCCGATGATTCGTCCGCCTTTGCGCAAAAGGTTGTCATCCTCCCCGGCGTACTCTACCGCCTTGATGCAAAGCCAAAGCACATCCTGCCGTCTGTACTGCTCTTGCTCCTCTAAAGCGTTGTCGCAATTCACAAGAATTTCTTGACAAAGGTCTATTTCCGCATATAGGTTTGTCTCGTTCAGTTTGAGCCGTTGGCCGCCCTTTCCGTTCGTCCAATACTCTTCGGTGTCTACCTCGGTAGTCCCTAAAAATCCCCTTTTATTTGCCATCTTCTTTCTTTCTTTTTTTGTTTAAATACACCACGGCCGCCACCGCTCCGATAGCCGCCAAACCGACAACCGAAAAGATTATAATCTTCTTTTTCTTCTGGGTCGCCTCTTGCTCCGCTTGCGCTTGCGCTTGTTGCTCTATGATAGCCGATGCCGCCGTTCCGTTGTTGTTAATCATCTGCGTGTAGCAATCGATGATGTTTTGGTAATAGTCCGCTTGCGCTTGCCGGTATTCTATCACTTTGTCCCATTCCGCTTGCGCTCGGGCACTCGCCGCTTTCACTCGGTTTGCTTTCGCCTGCTCGATGAGGGCGAGATATTGATTTCGTTTCGCCTTTCCGTCCGCTATCTGCGCAACAAGTCCGGATGCCGCATCTGCGACATCCGATGCGCCGTAAGAAAAGCTCATGTCTTCCCCCATAGCGTCCCCCCTTTCTACTTTCTGGTGAGTGCCACAACGGTTGCCACACCAGCGATTAACGCAAGGCTCACCCCACCGATGATGAGGTATGTTTTCGTATTTCCTCCCTCGCTTGAGTTTCCGCTCGCCGCCGCTTGCGCCGCCTTTACTTTCGCATCCGCCTCAATCTGCGCCTTTTGCAACTCCACATTAGCTTGATACCTCAAAGTTTCGTTTGTGTCCTTTGAAGTCTCCGCCTCCAACTGCTTAGCCGTCAGGTTGTTCATGCTCGTCTGCTTGTCCGCCTCTGCCTGTGCCGTCGTAGCCTCATAATTATACTTTGCCTCCTTTGATTTATTGATGCTGTCAAAGATTGAATTTGTGAGGTTAGCTCCACTGTTGAATGCATCTGTCGTGTTCTGTGATGTCCATGTGCTTGAGTCCCCTACAAGCCCTATTCCGTTGATGTTATTCATATTGCTATATTTTTATTGTTTGCTTATATACTCACTATATCTATAGTCCGATAGAATGTTGTGGTCGTCATAAAGTTCATAGTCTAAATTCTCGTCTTCGCAATACATCGCTATTTCAGAAAGGATTTCAGACGCTAAGGATGCGCCGTCCTCCGTGTGTGCTATCATGTGTACATTCTGGGCCATGTCCCAATTCTGATTAAAAGCAAGTGCCGCGACATCTTTCGTTACGAATCCCTGTGTGTAGTCCGTGCCTTGCTCCTTTACCGTAGGGGCGGAGTTTGAAATGACGATGGAATGCGTAGAGGTAGCGCCAGACGTCACCCTCGGGGTTGCTGTTCCAGCAAATTGTGCGCTTCCGCCTCCGCCGAATCCGCCTTGTGCGTTTTTCAAACTACCTGCTGAGATGTATGTATCATCCGCCGAACACAATGTGACGTTAAATTCCATTGTTTTCTCGTTCGGCATTCCGGGGTCCTTCATCTCGTTCACGATATAACCGTCAACACCATTATCGCCCCAATCATAGAGGGAAAGCAAAATCGTTTCGCATCGCCCATAGTTTCCTCGGCTGATTCTTTTTCTTCCGCTTCCCTTGTCCGCTAACACCTGATTGTATAGTTCGTTTGCCCTGTCTCCTTTAAACCCTGCGGGATAGGTAGTATATAAATATTTTGCCCAATTCTCGCCTCGATTGTCTTTGCAATCGCAAAGTGCCATAGCAGGCGAGCAAGTCCTTTCTGCAAATGCAAAATCTTTCAACAAAACCATTCCCGATTCCACCTTGCTCAAAGGAATTTGAATAAAGAACAGTTTAGAAGATTTAGCAGGGATTTGAACCGGTTCACCAAAACAGATTTCATACTCCAACTTGTCAAAGTCTGTTTTTCCGTCTCTCACCTTGTAGAAGATGCCGCTTCGTCCGTTGGGGTCTGCAAAGCCTATTTTGTCGCCTGTCTCAAAAGACATACCCAAAGAAGAACCGAATTGATACACTGCCGAAGAGGTATAATCACAATTTCCGTTTCCGAATTTTTTCAAGTGGTTTGCTCCGCATGTGTTTTTCCCTTTGCTATCCGTGTCGCATCCTCCGCTATGATAATAGCCATTATTTACGCAACCGCCCAAAACATTTACCGTCTCACCACCGATTTTGATTTTGCTCAAAACCATTTTGTATAGCGGCATGCTCACATCGTAAGGGTTGAACACCTCCAACATAAAACCATACTCACGCCAACAACCAAACAATGCGCGCCTTGCCGTCCCTTTTGTGTTCGTAACGGCAGGCATCAATCCAGAGTATGCGCCGTTTCTCATATCTCCGATGATATTACAAATATATCCGCCCTGTTTGGTCGTGCCAGTCGTCTTCAGTTCAGAAACGAGCATATAAGGGGAATAGAACCTACAACGCATAGCATACGCCGCATTAGAGTATGCAATCTTTGTGCCTGTCAGGTACTCCTCATCAATTTGCATATAGTTGCCCGTATAGTCGTAGAAAGAGTCGTAATCCACTGCGAACGCTTTGCCATCCTCCGTGAGTGTCTTATCCCCGAAATAGAGGCTTCCGCTCCGTGGGTCGTTGTCCCTCTGCTCGTCCGCCTTTTCTTGCTCTTTCTGCTCAAACACTTCGTCTTGCCTTTGTTGCTCCTCCTCTATGGCTTGCTGTTTCTCCTCCTCTTTCTGCTCCAACTCTTGCTGATGCGTTTCTTGCATTGCAATCATCTTCTGCTCCATCTCCGCCTCTTTCTTAGCCGATGAGTTCTTCATCAACAAAACACCGCCGATGAGGGTTGATAGTGCCGCTCCTACTTCAAGTAACATATTCTCCTCCTCTCCTTTTTTAGAAACACCTATAAGGCTTGATTATAAAATCAAGCCTGTACGCTCATCGCTATATTTCGTGCTTAACATCTTGCCTCTGCTTGTGCTGAACGCTCCGATGCCTACGATTCCGTTAACACCCTCATTAGCCGTCTCCGTTGTCGTCTCAGCCTCTTTCTCGTCTGCCGTCTCATCCAATAAAGATGACGGATTGGCGGTTGAGAAAGAAATGCTTTTTGTCTCCGTTGTCGCCTCGTTCTGTTCTGATTTGTTCTTCTTGTAGAAATAGTATCCAGCTCCGCCGAGTGCAAGCACTACGATACCTCCGATGATTACTCCTTTATTCATATTCGTAAATTTTTATTGTTACACATTCAATTAGTTGCCCGTCCAGCACCCCGCTTGTTTGAAACAAAGCCTTATTTTCTCGTATAGGGATTCTTGGCTTTTGGCGTCCGCATTGTATTCAAGCTCCCTTTCAAACCATCCGCAAATGTCTAAGCGTGTGCCGTCTCCCCACCACGGCAAACCGAAAGTGCCGTATTCAACTCTGTGGTCGGTGATATTTTTGCCGTCTGGGTGATTCCACCCCCAATTCTGGTAAATCAAGGCGAAATCGCCCGGTTGCAACGCCGTGCTACGATTGAACAAGACATCCTTTATTGTCGTTGTGTCCGTACCCATTCCGTTCATCGCTTCAAACAACCTATCGCAAATGTCCCTCGCCTCCGCTTGTGAAATTGTCTTCACATAGTTGTTAGGGTCGTTGTTCAGTTTCTTCTCAGTCTCATCTGCGAGTTGCTCAGCGTTCTTCTTGCTTTTGCTCTCTGCGCTGTTGCTATTCTTCACGACTATATAGATAGCCGTGCCGACTGCCACCAAACCACAAACCCCGAGAACTATCTTTTTCGCCTTGTTCATTCCTTAGTCTCCTTACATTACCTTAGCCGCCATTTTAGCCATGCTCACATACTTCGGATTCTTCTCCAAAATCTTCAGCATCGCCGCCAACTCTTTGCCGTTGACTTTGTTAGCCGTTGCTTGCAAGCCTTTTGCGACTGTCATCGCTTGCGCCTCGTTCTCGCAATCGATGTTTATCGTTATTTTAAATTTTGCCATATCCTTTTTCCCTTATAGTAAATTCACGTTTTCTTCTTCTCCCTCTTGCTCATCGCATTCGCATGTCGGTGCTACTTCAACCATCTCATCCTCCTCGTAAGTCTCCGCAACGATTGGCTCTTCCATCGTCTCGTAGAACTCTTGCACGTTCTGTGATTGAGTTTGCTCCGCTTGCGCTTGTTGCGCCTCCTGCTCGTTAGGGTCGTCTACGAATCCCAGCAAACCGCCGTATTTTGAATTCTTTGCGAAAGCCGCCAACACAGTACCGAACATACCGCCAATAACTTCGGTAGAATATCCAAGCTTTGATTTCAGTTTGTCGTATTCCTCTAAAATTGGCTTCATCTTCTCCCTCAGCCGTCTGTCTTTGTCTTTCTGCAACTCCTCCGTTCGTCTCATCTTACGGTATAGGTTATCAATCTTCTTCAAGTTCTTTTCAGACTCCGACTTCAGTCGCTCGTTCTCTCGTTTCAACTCCCGAATAGTATCTTCCTTTGTCCGTCTTTCTCTCTCAAGTTCCTGCGCGAACTTCAAACGCTCGTCTTTCAAAGTGGATTCGCAATCGTCTAACTTGCTTTGCAAGCCGTCTAATTTCGCCTGTATTTTCTCCTCTCGCTCTCTTGCGTTCATCTGCTTTTGCACCATTCCCAAAGCGAACTGAATGCGCCGCCCCTCTTGTGTGTTCAAATCACCGAGTCCTTGCACTCCGAACACGTTGCCGAGTACCTCGAACGTGTCGTTGATTACTCCGATTTGCTCTTTGTTGCGCCTTGTCTGCTCATCCTCCTCTTCTTTCGAGAATAAGGAATTTCGCATGTTGTTGTTATTGTTCTTCATCTCCTCGTTCTCTTTTGCGAGTTCCTCGTTTCGTCTGCTCAACTGCTCATTCTCACGTTTTGATTCCTCAAACTGTCTTCTCACCTCTTCGGCATCGTCGGCATCGTTGGGAATTGTCCAATCTCTGCTGATGGTTGGAGAATTTCCGTGGTACTTGTATGAAACTTCCACAATCTCGATGTCCTCGTTGTCTTCCAAATTGCTTTCAATGCTCTCGTACAACTTTGGCAAAAGCGTGTCACGCTTGCTTACCAATACCCTCACATTGTCTTCTTGGAAATATACGATGCCCTTTCTACTTGACAATTTGATGCTATAGTAGAAAGTCCTCTCTTGTCTGAAAGCGTCTTTCAACGCTCTTAGGCAATTTTCTATACATGTTCTTCTGTCCTTTCTCTCGTTCATATCTCTATATTTTTATGGTTGGTCAATCTTGTTTTCTGATAGGCGAAACTCTAACGAATTGAATCGTCATAGGCGGTAGGTCGTCATATTCGGTAGAACTGCCATAACGTGCAACATTCATATATTGGCGCATAACCTTGTAGGTGTTTTTGCCAAAGTCTGAAAGTTGGCTTACATGTCCGCTCAGCGAATCCGTTGGTGAGGTTACCGAGATGCGTGGGTCGTCTCCACCTGCCACGGAATCCATATCAAACGTAAAGCCTGTAAGGATTGCCACATCGTTACCCAACTGAATTGCTTCAGCATTGCCGAAAACCGTATATTCGTCTGCCGACACCTCCGAATCAAATCCCTTGTCTCTGAAACGCTTCCGCTCTATGTCTATCAATGTCCTTAGCATATCTTTTTTATCGTTTTAAGGTAAACTTTCACCGTATAGGTTAATTTCAAACAATCTCCTGACATCATAACCGTGTCGGGGAACTCTTCAACGATGATGGATAGTTTGTTGCCCAATCTTCCGAAATCCACCGCCCTCATCAGCTTCCGTGCCGTTGTAATCTTATATACATTGAATGGAGCTGATGACTCGTGTACTGAAAGCCTTGTAAGCAAAGGGATGGATGGAGTTACCACTCTTCCATCTGAACTTAAAGAGACCTTTCCCAAAACCCTTGGCGGTGTGGACCAATTCATGCGGTCTTCCTCTGGTTGCTCGTCAGCGTACACGTTCGCAACCGCAAAGGCACCCGTCACATATCTTTCGTTTCCACTGATGGGAAAGTCCAGTCTGTAAGAACGCCCAATCGCATGGTAAGGCAATTTTATTGTGAAAACTTTAATCATTTTGGCCTGGGTTATTCTCTAACAACACATAGATTGAAAACTCAACGCTTTCGCGTGTGTTCGTGTTCTCGAAAGTGGCATCCAAATACTTGTTTGCGCTCTCCACGTTCTCTGAATAGAATTTCCACAAGGCATCGTTTCTTGATAGTCCAGACCTCCACGCAAACAAAGCCGCATCCGTTCCGTTAGGTAGAATCTCCTTGCCGTCAATGCGCAAGGAGCAAGTCACATCATTCAAATTCGAATATCCTTTGGGATAGAAAAACAAGCCTGTAGCGTGTGTGTAGTTTGACTTGAGCATTTGCCTAATCGTAGCCGTTCCGCCTGCTTCCACCGAAACATCTATTTTTTGATATTGCTTAGTATTCATATTCTTTCCGTTTTTTAAAAGTTATCTTCATGTGCAAGGAACACGACAAACGCATCCGCATCATCATAATAATTGGTATAGTCTATATACAACTGTGGGTGCTTAGTGAATGGAATGGATAAGTAGTAAACCGCATCCTTCCACGATGTGCCATATCCGCAACTCATCAAGTTGATAGGCGTACGCTCTGGTGTCTCTTCCGTTTCTCCTTTCCATGTGAAATCAAGGCATGAATAAGTCTCTGTTATCTTTTTCACATATTCGCCTTCTCTGTTGTTAAGGTAAAACTGATAGAAGAAGAATCTATCCGCCTCTCTTTTCGTCTCTAATGTCAAGTCTCCGAATGAGGATGGCAAATTGTAGTCTCCGAACATAGTTTGATTGGTGGAAACCACAAAACTTTCAAT
>CAVEMY010000014.1:22592-30215 GCA_963617005.1 Parabacteroides distasonis
AACGGTAGGATAAACAAGTTCTCACAAACCGCCCTGCCATCAATGTAGATGGAAGCCCTGCAACGTATTCTGGCTTTGTCGTCCTGTCCGTTTTGGTAGTATCTGCTTTTCCCTGTTCTGTCAACGAAATAGAAAGAACGTATTGAACGCGCCTCTATAGGCGTGTCTGTTATGGTGATGCCCGAGCGCACTGGTACTGCGAAATACATATTATCCTCCTTTCTTTTTAATTATTCCTCTTAAATAGCAAAAAGTGGGGGCATGCACTTGTTTGTGAGTGCCGCCCCCACTTCTACCAAACATATATAGTTTAATATAAGAGAATTAGGCAGGGATAATCATTGCGCCCATCATCTCGAAACGTACCACCAAACGAGAGGTGTCTACGTTGGTGTTGAGACGAAGATTAGGCACGATTTCGCTTTGAGGGGCGATGCAGAAAGTATTCTCTACTTGGTATGCTCCCTTGTACTCGTCTGATGCGTCCTTGTCAAAGATGTGGCAAGAGTTGCGAGAGAAAGCCGTTTTACCGCTTACTTGAATCTCCATCTCTCCGTTCAAAATGCTCGCTGGCAAAACCTTGAACTCTGCGTTTGCGATTTCCTTATCGGTGATAGCGTCAGTACCCTCGATAGTAGCACCCAAAAGACGGATGTACAAAGGCAAGAAATAGCGACCTGCTTCCAACTTGCGGTTGTTCATATTTGTAAATCCCTCTTTTTGAGTGTCTGATGCCTCCATCAACTCCTTAGTTGTAGCACCGCCCAAAGCCTTTGTGCTGTAGAAAACAGTGTCGGCCAACTTCAAAGTGCCACTATCCAAACCTTGGCGCACCTCTTGTGGGAGGTTATCAAATCTTTCAAGAATCTCAATTTTTGATGTGGTCAATTTGCTTGACGCATTAGGATTGTTTTTGATTGCTAACATATTGTTTCTGTTTTTTGTTAGGTTATTATTCTGTTTTTTTTTCTCTTATAAAAGACCGCCACAACCGGGGGTTAACACTGTTTGTGCTGCGCCTACTCCCTTGACGGTTCCGATGCCTGGCATCAAATCTGCCGAGCCTACACCATTTGTCTTGTTTGTGTTAGTCCACAAACGAGATGGAACTCTGCGTGGGATTCTATTTGTTCTACCCAATCTTCCCAAATTAGTCTCAACTACTGCGAGATTGTTCGTGTTAGATTGTTCGCATCCTTTGCTTGCTGACAATGAAACTAATTCTTTGCCCGCTACTTGGTTGACAATCTTCGCTCCGCCTACTGCGGTAACTCCGAAACCGAACGATTTAAGGAAACTGCTCTTCGCTGATGCGCTACATAATGCGCCCACGCCTAAAACAACAGTAGGCACGACATAATCCGCTACTACTGTACCGCTTCCTAAACCGCTAATCGCTTTTGAATCTGAAAGGTATTTTTGAACTGTTCCGCCAGCCGCAATACCGAGAAAAGTGCCAGCCACTTGCACAGCCGTTTCTTTCCAATCTACTTTTCTGAAATTTGCCATTTTATACGATTTATTTATTGTTCTACATTACGCTGCGAAACCTTTTAAAACATATTTTACTTTTTTTGCCTTGCGTGGGTTTCTCTTCTTTGTGCCACCCAAACCGAAAAAGCCCTTGATTCCGTTTAAAGCCTCCGCATTCGTCTTCTTTCCGCTTACTTTCTTATAGACTGCGAAACCTCCCAATCCTAAGCCAATCGCCAAACAACCGATGCCCACATATTTAGCCGTGTTCGATGATAAGAAAGCGCTTACTCCACCCGTTTCTGAAATATTTGCCATAGTTCTATATTTTTATTTTTCTGTACTACAAAAACAAGAATGCCCCGATACCTGCCGCCAACGAAACTAAACCGCTAATCATCCATCCTTTGTTGCTCGTTCCTGCCACGTTGTTTTCCAACGTGTCGTTGTTGTAGGTGTCGTTATTTGTCGTGTCCTGCGTTTTGTCGTTGGTGTTGTTGTTCGTATTATTGTTGCCGTTTGGCGCAATGGTCGCCCCCTCGTCTGTCGCCTCAAAATACGCTTTGAATACCCAACCTTTATACACTCCGCTGTAACACGTTACAGGAATCCATTTGTCCAATATCTCTGCGCTATAAGGTGCAATGTTTGCTGTCGTGTCGTAGGTCACGACATCGCCAACAGGAATGCCCAAAATAATATTGTTGTCATCGTCTGTCGTTGGCGCTGTACGCAAACGTACTGGCTTGTTGTTGTTTATTGCAACACACTTATAGTTCTGTGCTAAATTCGCCATCTTTACTCTCCTTTTTTGTTATCTTCTTTCTTGTTGTCCTTTCCCGAGAAGATTCTGTTAAATCCCCAAACGAACAATGCGCCTATACCGAGACCAAACCAAAACCTTTTGTCGTTCAGCACATCGCTTACCTCTCCTTTGTCTTTTTGCGCCTCGCTTGTTGAAATGGTTACACTATTGTAACCGTTTCCGTCAGCGGTGCTTGGTTTTGACCCATTGGAGCAGCAGCAACAAATTTTATTGTCTGTGTAGGCATCGCTTGCGCTATAGTCTGCATTAGCCTTATTGTTTGTCTCGTTGCCGCTCTCCTCGCTCTCGTACTGATATGCGTAAGGGTCGCTATATTGTGTTGAGACTCCGAACTTTTCCTCGTTCTCGTAGTCTCCATCTTTCGCTATGTTCTCTTCATACGGCTCTCCGATTCCGTCTAAGAATTGAAGACCGAAAGGCCTCCCTAAATTGTTCATGCTATATATCCTCTTAAGTTCATTTATATAGATATTTGCAACTCACTAAAAATCTAACTTTCGGGTAGGTGTCTTCTCTTTGAAACACGCATCTATTACCACATCGCAAACATACCCCTCAATGATTGGGTAGACGTGTTGGAAATACCCCCTATTAGCGTACTCCGCAATGCGGATTTTGTAGGTAAGCCCCAGATTCTCGCAAATGCTCGCTATCAAGGTCGTGTAACAGTCGCAATCGCCCTCTTGGTCGTACAGCGTCCGCAATGGTCGCCTCACTTGCTCGTTAAGGTCGCTATCTGGAACGTATTTGATGTACTTTGCCACAAAGTTCCAAATGCATTGCACAGTGTCCTTTACCGTTGCCCTCTTCAGACTCCACGATAAACGCTCCGTGTCGCTCTTGAACGCTTTCGCCACCTTACGGATAAAAACGGCCGTCTCTTCTGGTGTTACGTCTTTCGTCCCAGTTATGATTTTGTCGTTTCTTCTCAACTCGCTACGCAACGGAATCAAATCTATATAGTCGTACAGACTGCCGATTATTCTCTTCTCCGTGCTTACAAGTCCTAAACCGTCCGTGCCGTTGGCCGCATTCGTGTCGTCTATCGTCTCCGTGCCGTTGATTGGAACTGAGACATCAACGGTTAGCACGTTGTTGATAGTTACGCTCGCTTTCACGGTCGCATCCTCAATCAACGACTTCGCTTGCTCCCTCATTGCGCTTGCGTCTTTCTCTGTTAAGGAAACGATGACCGACTTCAGCAACGAAACAACAGAGGATGTTGTTACCCACACATCAACAGGCATCGTTGATTCAGCGTAGGGCTTGATTGATACGGTATAGTTGCCAGTCGCCGAGCTTGCCACCGTCTTACCGCTCTTGTTCACCAAATCAAACGAATTTAGACGGATGTCGATGGATTCGTCAGAACGGTTGCCGAACTTGATGGCAAGCGGACATTTAACGCCTCGTGTGTCCACTTTCATATCGTCAATCTTTCCGTACCACATAGGGGTAAAAACAAGGTTGCTTACCATTGATTTCGTTCTGCTAATCTTACTCCAGATAAGCAAAGCCAAACCGCCGATTCCCAAGCTTGCAAGCCCTATTGTTAACCACTTCTTTTTCATCGTCTTTTCGTTTGTAGCAAACAAACAACAAAAAGCACCGAATTTTTTCCACTTTCTTTTTTATTGACTTTCTAAAACATTACGCATTATTCAACGACTTATTTATATTATATTTTCGTTTATCATTGCTTTATATCAACGATTTTTCAAAATTCCGAAAAAATCAATGTCGCACGAAACCGCCCCTTTGCGGTCAGATTTACAAGAAAATAAGGGCGCACGCGTTTCACAACGAATGCACCCCAAACAGTAAAAAAAATGAATTAAGCTTGTATGGATATATGATATTGTTTCGTTAAGGTGTCATCTCTTTTTCAGAGACTTTAAAAATGCGGTTATAACTATCAACAACAGAACGAAAACGATAAACTTCGCCGCCGTGTTTATTCTTGATAGCGTTTCCGCCATAATCGTCACATCTTTCATTTCAAATCTTCCTCGTAGGCGGTTAGTTTTGACATCTTGTCGCACATTGCGCCAAACTCAATTCTTAACTCTTGCATAATCTTTTCTATTACGCTGTTGTCGTAGTGGCTTAGCGTTATTTCTTTGGTCAGCACCCCCATGTCGTTCGCGTATGGTCTTCTGAACTTCAAGATAAAAACGCCCTCCGAATGGTCGTCTGCCTCCTCTAAAAACTGCTTTAAAAGCATTGAGTTTTGTTTTAGTGCATCGTACTCTTTCAGCACCGCACCGATTCTTTTAAATTCTTTTTCTGTCATGTCTTCTCCCTTTTATTTATAAATCGTTTCATAATCACCCCAACTCACCACTCTAAATGCTGCTTCATACAAAATGCATTTAATGCTTCCTAACTGTTCCAAGGCTTTTTTCAACATTTTCTGATGTCCTTTGCTCAATTCCGTCTCGCTAAGAAGATAGCTCAAATAAACCTCTTTCTTATCCACCTCGTTTAGCAACTCCACCATGTTTGTTTCAATGCACTCATGCAAATCCCCATTGTTTATCCGCAAAAGGTCTTCTGTTTTGATTTTGTTTAGCATATCTGTTTGAATTTTAAATTAATTGTTTCTACTGTAAATCTCGCTTAACAACGTGTCTAACTGCTCGTCAGCGGTTGCGCACCTCCTCATCTCGTATTTGTCCGCTATCTCGTGGGCTGTCGTCTCCGTGAACGGATATTCTTCTTTCTCCTTTCCGTTGGTGAGGTATAGCGTGTTAAAGTCTGTGTATAGGCTCACTTCTGTTTCCTCGTTTTTGCCTATCAATGTCAAGTTATTTTTCATTTTCCTCTCGTTTCTTTGTTGTGAAATGCTCGCATCCGTAGTCGTCTACGAATATTGGAAATTTGCCTCTCTCTTTGCGGTGTTCGCACCTACATAGGAACAATGTGCCGTCCGCCCCTCTTTCGTGGAAATCGTAGGCGTTGGCGCACTCTCCGCACCGCCTCAAACTGCTTTTTTCTTTCTTTTTTGACATGCTTTTTTTGCCTCTTTCTCTATCTCCTTTTCTACTCTTATTATCTTCATTTTCAATAGGTTGATACTCTCTTGTCGCTCCGTCTCCGTCAGTCGGTCGCTCCAATATAACCGCTCCATTTCGTTGTAGAGTTGCCCCGCTTGAACTTGTAGGATTAACTGCCGTGCCGTCTGTGCCGTGAAGCACTCTTCTAACTCCACAAAGTCATCAAAATCAATCTCCCGAACATACTTGCAATATCTATAGTACCTCGTCCGTGCTGTCGCCCTTTTTTGTTTCAGCCTTAGCACGAATTCTTCCCCGAAATTCTTTGCAAGTCTACGCACCAACCAACGAACGGAATCGCAATCAAATTTCTTTTTCAAAGTCTCTGCGGGATAGCCCATTGAGTAGCATCGCGCTATCTCGTCCGTTTCTTCAAATGTCCCTTTTACCGCCATACTCACGTTTTTTTAGGTTTGATTTGTTTATTTGCTCCCGAATAGTTCCAACTGTCTCGCTTTTTTGTCTTCCATTGCCTTTTGCGTGAACATATCAACGCAAATGAGGGGGTAGAGTTTTTCGTAAAAGCCTTTTACAAACTCTTTTTTCACCTCAAAGCCGTATGCTTTACGCCCTAAGTTGGCGGCCGCTAATAGGGTCGTCCCGCTACCCGCGCAACAGTCTATTACGACATCGTCAATGTCTGTGAAATAGGAAATTAGCCGTTGGAGCAAGGAAACTGGCTTTTGCGTGGGGTGTATCTTCGGGATGTCCTTTTGGCGGTCGTCCACCCAGTCCATCATCTGAAAAACCATCCTCCCCTCGTTTCTGAACTTCGGCAATTTGTTTCTGTAGAAAATCAAGGCGCATTCAAAATTCCCGATTGGTCGTATGTTCGCTTTCAACGCTTGCGGGCTGTAGTTTTTTCTGAAAAACAACGGTATGGAGTTCAAAAATCCGTACTCTTTCGCATATCGTTTCAGTTCTTCAAACTGTTCTAACGCACAGAAGAGTATCATGCAAGGGGCTTCGTTTTTCCCTTTCGGCTCTTTCTTCAGCAAACTGCTACAGAAATGGAAAAACTCCGGTATCCGAAATCCTTTTTTGTCGTCAGTGTCAAAGAACGCTTTGCCTGCTCGTTCGCTGTCGCCTTTCTTGATGTCTCCGTCATTGTACCACTGCGGATTGCTTCCGTAGGCATTCGCCCCGAGTTGGTAGGGTATGTCCGTCAAAATCAACTGCGCATGCGGTATGTTCGTGCTTTTCCAATTCTGAAATGAATCGTTGAATAATATCACTCTTTCCATCGTCTTTTCGTTTTTTGCCTTAAATTTCGTTTCTCTTGCGTTTTCTCCGTGCCGTATGAACGAGAACACGCAAATTGTTTTTTCTCGCGAATTTGCCCCATTTCTGAAAGCGTGGGGCGGTCATTCCTCTTTCCATGTCCCATCGGGGTTGCGGTTTGCTCGTATCATCCGCCTCACCATCGCTTTCTGCGGCTCTTCTAACTTCGTCATCTCGCTTATCCTCACATAGTGCATTATGCCACTCAGTTTGCCAAACTTGAAAAAGTCCCCACCGTCCACCCCTCCGCTCGTTACCTGCTTTCGGTACTCGTACCACGAATAGAGTTTGAAACATTTGTCGTACTTCACGATGTCCGCCACCATCAACGCTCCGGAACTCTTCGTCGCTATCACGTTGCTGACTGCGGCCGAAAGTCTCTCTTTCGTGAATCCGTGTTCCGAACAACTCTCGTACAAAGCCAGCAAAAACCCTTGCGTGGTTTTGAAACATTGGCTCAACCTTGTGAAGGCCGCCGCGCAATCTTCCATTTTTAGCGGCTCGCCAGCGTATAGGCTCACGCTCGTTGTGTTTTCGTCATCTGTTCCCGGTTGCGTTCTGATAAGTCGCGATAAGGTCTCGTACTTCTCTTGGTGTGCAACCTCTGCTGTCGTCTGCTGTGCTATTTCTGTCGTCATAGTTTCCCTCCTCTACTTTTCGCCAATTAGTATCATTTTCAATTATCCAATCGAGCGAGGCTTTCCAGCGTGTTACTTTCCCGGTGAGGAATGGGCTCCGTGCCATTCTGCTGAAAAGTTCCCGAGCGTGTTCCAGCGCCTCTGCCTCCGTTCTGCCCCAATCTTTCGCGCGGGCCCCGAGTTTTATTTTCCGCCTGCTTGACAAAGATTTGATTTTAGGGAGGTCGCCGCAACTCTCGTTCCACGCCGCCGCAATGCTTTCTGCTATTCCTAAAATTTTTGCCTCCTCTCCGTCCTCGCTCGCTCTTTCTGATACTACGTTAGTAGTATTCTTTATATTTATTTTATT
>CAVEMY010000014.1:30755-32316 GCA_963617005.1 Parabacteroides distasonis
CCCATTTTAACTCGCTTTTTGCCGTTTGCCACTTGTGCCGAATATCTTCCCAAAGTCTGTGGGGTGGTTTTTGATATACTCATCTGCGAGCCTCTCCAACTCCGCATCTTCCTCCTCCAACTTGCGTTTGGCTTGCTCCTCCTCCGTCTTCCACTCTCCTCGCTTCCAGAGGTTCAAATCTGCTCTTCTGAAATAGACGCTTTTGCCTTTCTTGATGTGGGGAATCTCCCCCCTGCTAACAAGGTTATAAAGCGTCCCCCTCTTCATTCCCACATACTCCGCCGCTTTGTCCGCCTTTATCAACTCTTGCAGATACTGCTCTTCGTTGGCTATGCTCGTCATCGCCTCCTTGCTCTCGCTTTTGGTCTTCTCTTCGGTAAGTCGGCATCGGTCTGCAACATACCGCTCTTGCTCCTCGCTTAGCAACTGTTGCAAGTTTGCCACGTTCATAGCGTGCTTTTCGTCCAACCTCCTCAGTTGCTCATTCCAGTCCGTATTCTTTAAATTCTCCATATTTCGCTCTTAGTTTGTTGATGTCTTCTTTCCATTTGTCAAGGCAAATGCCCTTTCTCTCAAATTCTCGTATCATCATTATCGTGGTGTAGTCGCAAGTCTCCACTTTCCCATACATTCGTAGGCGCACCATGTTTTCCTTTATGTTCAGTCCGTTTGCGAATGTCTTTATCATCAATCTTCGCTTTGAGTTGGGGACTTCGTCCGCCCATATCTCTCGCAATATCTGCGCGTTGGTCTTCTCAATCTTTGCCATGCTCCTCTTCGTTTTTTAGTTTGTTGGTGTTACATACTCTCTTGTGTCGGCGGTATTTCTTTTCCACCTCCTTGTTTCTGTCTTTGTCAAAAAGCGTTTCGTAACTCTGGCCGAACAATTTCTCTAACTTCTTGATAACAGCAAAATCGTTTGTCTTCGTTCCGAATGTTACCCAAAGTCTTATAGCATGCTCCGTTGCGCCTGTCGCTCTCGCTACGTCTTTGATGAACATTTCCGCCCTCGTTGGCTTTGATATTTCAATTTGGTAGCGTTCCATAATCGTGGGAGTCCAATCGTTTTGCTTGATGATGTCATTCAAGTTTCCTTGCGTTGCCTCGTAGTCGGTCAGCCCTCGTATTAGCGTGCCGGTCTTCTCTCTCAGCTCAAGGTCGCCCTTTGCGGTCTTTACAATCTCCACGCATTGACCCTCTTTTATTAGTTCCTCTCCGTAGTAAATCATTGCTTTGCCCTCCATTATTTAGTTTACTTCGTCTTCCAAGTCTTCCAACCATTCGATTGCGGTTTCTGCTTGCTCCTCCACCTCCTCGAATGTTGGGTTTTTTATGATGTCTACCGCCAGCCCTGCGTATCTCACTACGAGTTGCCATTCTCCGCCCACGTTCTCGATGTAGACTTTCTTCAAACCTCTCTCTCTGATTAAGTATTTCTTGCTATACTCTCTGCTATTCTCTTCTGTAAATTTCATACCTCTTAGTTTTTTTAACTGTTTTAACTTTATGTTTCTAATCTCTTATTGTTAAATTTGCTTTGTCGTTTCGTTGACATTGCAAA
>CAVEMY010000015.1:0-32273 GCA_963617005.1 Parabacteroides distasonis
GAATTCATACTGTAGATGGCTGTGCCCTGAATTAAGAGGTTACACAGAGTCGATAGAGCGCAAAGGTTCCAACCGTAAAACATAATTTGTGTTGCTCGTAAAAGAACCCGAATAGCAAAACTCGTGCGTATCGGGCAAAACGATTGAACAAATTCAATAAAACGATGCGAATTCTAGTCGCTTTGATTGGAAATTTCGCTTCGCTTTTTAAGGGCGAAAGTTCTTTTTGCGCTAAATGCAGCAGGGAAAAATGCCAGAGAAAAAAAGAACCTCTTTAAGGCTTTTTTAGCGCACTAAAGAGGTTCTCTAAACGACCTTTAAAGGCCAGTTCTATCGCGTAATAACGGGAGCGGCGTTACGCAACTTACCGACGCAGTGATAGACAACAAGGAGAGCCAATGTAATCAGGGCAATGGCCACAATAAGCTGCAAGCCATGGATCATGAAGACAAATGTGCCCGCAGACCAAGCGCCGTAAATCTTGATGATTTGTTCCACGAGAGCGGTCATCGTGACAACGAACATAATTGCCATCGGCCCGTAGAGCATCCAGCCCTTGCGACCTGTGGACTTTAAGAAGACAGCCAAACCCGTGAGCACCAAAGCCGAGAGCAATTGGTTTGCCGAGCCAAAAAGAGGCCAAACACTCATGTAGCCAGCGATGCAAAGCGCGTAGCCCGCAACGAGGGTGAGAACGGTGGAAACGACCGTATTGGTGAAGATCTTCTGAATAAAGGTCTTTTCTTCTCCCGCAGATGGCGTAAAGAGCTCTTGCAACGACATACGACCAATACGAGCCACAGCATCCACGGATGTTAAGGCCAAAGCCGAAACGCACATCGTGAGAATGCAGGCGGCGATATTCTGAGGAACACCAAAGATTGTCGTCAAGAAGTTTGCCACTGAGTGCGAGAAGGTCTGAAATGGCGTGCCTGCAGGAAGCGCACCGTTTGTAGCTGCTGCGCAAACCACAATCAGAGAAACCACGCCTAAGATCACTTCAACGCACATTGAGCCGTAACCGACAAGACGCATATCGCCTTCGCTAGAGATCATCTTCGAAGAGGTTCCAGAACTCACAAGAGAGTGGAACCCAGAAACAGCGCCGCAGGCGACTGTGACAAAGAGAATCGGGAAGAGATCTAAGTTATTGACGGTAAAGCCAACGTACGCGGGCATATTCAGTGTCGGGTTTTTCACGCAAACACCGATTACGCCGCAAGCGATCATGCCGATTAATAGGAACATCGAAAGATAATCGCGCGGGGTCTTCAATAGCCACATCGGCATCACAGAAGCCGCAAAAAGGTAGGCAAACACAACATAGCGCCACGTAATGGCATCGGCGTACACGGGGAAATTAATACCCACTGTGAGCATGGCGACCATGAGAATGACGCCGACGACAAACTGTGTGCCAGCACCAGGTTTACAGTACTTGATGTAAAGGCCAAATAAGACCGCCACAAACATGTAAAGTAGAGAAATCGAAGCTGCGGCTGCATTGGGCATTAAAGCTTCGCCAGTTTTAGAAAAACCATTGAAGGTGCCCGCTACCATATCGCAGAAAGCGGCAATCACAAGCAGGGTGAAGAACCAGCAGAACAACAGGAACAATCGGCGCCCAGTACGACCAACATAGTCCTCAATGATCATGCCGATGGATTTTCCGCCGTTCTTAACGGAAGCGTAAAGAGCCGTAAAGTCTTGTACGGCACCAAAAAATACGCCGCCAATCAACATCCACAACAACGCAGGCAACCAACCAAACATGGCTGCAATAATGGGGCCGGTCACGGGACCCGCTCCAGTGATGGATGTGAATTGGTGTGCAAATACTGTCCAACGTGATGCAGGAGAAAAGTCCTTGCCGTCGTTTTTTTCGACAGCCGGAGTCGGTCTCTTCAGATCGATTCCCCAGGTCTTTTCTAGCCACTTGGCGTATCCGAAATAACCGATTGCCAACACCACGATGGCAATGAGTATTACTTCAAGCCCTGTCATAGAAAAAATAACTCCAAAAAAATTAATCGATTGCCTTAAGCCCTATGGGCATAGGGAAAAAGCGCTCTGATTTTATCGAGCGCAAATTGGTCTCTTGCTGAGGAAATAACGCTGTTTTATTGCGCGCTAAGGTTTCTAGGGAAGTTGCCGTATGTGTCAGTTGCGTCTAGGAAACGCGGCCTAAGACAAACTGCTTAGATTTCGAGTTTCCCGTCCTTTTTAGGAATGTGAAGATGATTAAGGCCGGTTTTTTAGGGCCGGCCTTACTGTGGGTGTTATTTCTTTTTAGAGGTGACGGGAAATAACATTAGCGAGAGTTTTCACGCCTTCGCGAATCTTCTCAGGAGGAACCGTCACAAAGGAAAGACGTGCGTGGTTGCTTTCGGGTTTACCCGCGTAAAAGGCCATGCTCGGAACAAAGGCGACGTTTTCATTGACGGCTTCTCTAAAGAGCACTGCCGAGTCGATTGTCTTTGGTAGGTTAAGCCAAATAAACATACCGCCCGTCGGGTGCGTCCAGCTGATTTCAGGATGGTTAGGCATGAATTCCTGCAATGCCTTGAGCATCGTTTCGCACTGCGCCTTATAGATCTTACGAACCTCAGGGATGTGCGTTTTAAGGGTGCCTTCTGTAATCACACGTGCGGCGACAAGCTGCGTAAAGGTCGATGTGTGTAAATCCATCGAGGACTTGAGACCGGCGAAGATGCCGCGAAGTTTCGGGCTGCAGACAATGTAGCCTAAGCGAAGTCCAGGAGAAAGAACCTTCGAAAGCGTGCCTAAGCGTAACGTGCGTTCAGGCGCGAAGTGGCGCAGTGAAACCGGCGGCTTCTTTTCATACCAGAGTTCGCCATAGGGGTCGTCTTCAATGAGAAAGAAGTCGTACTTGCGCGCTTTTTCAGCAAGCTTTTCGCGACGTGTTTCATCAATCGTGAGACCCGTGGGGTTGGCAAATGTCGGCATCACATAAGAAACGTTAACGTCTTGGCATTCGTCGCCTAAGGCATCGGGGTTCATGCCAAATTCGTCAACGGGAATTTCGGCGTACTCGGGTTTTGCCATATTAAAGGCTGAAAGCGCGCCTAGATACGTGGGGCTTTCAACTAAGAATTTGCAACCTGGAACCACAAAGACGCGGGCGATGAGATCTAACGCCTGCTGCGACCCAGTGACAATCTGAATTTCGTCGGCGCTCGTTGGAATGCCATTGTCGGTTTCTAACTGGGCGATTGCTTCACGCAAATCGGCAACACCTTCGGCCTGCGAGTACTGCAATGCACGAACACCTTCATGTTCCAAAACCCAGTCGGCTGCTTTGCGTACGGCTTCAACAGGAAAGCCCTTTGGGCTCGGCAAGCCGCCCGCAAACGAAATAATGTTCGGACGAGCTGTCAAAGAAAGAATTTCGAGGACGGCTTCAGATCCATTATCGGTTGCAAGAGCACTTAACTTAGGTGTGGCTGTAGAGGGGTTCATAGTTAATCCTTTTCATAAAACAAAAGCATTTTCTATTTTGACTCCTTCTTTTCTTTTTTTGAATAGGGAAGAAAGCCTATTTTCATTAGCGCTTGGCAAGCAATTGTTATTGGTTTCTTATTGCTTTAAGCAGCCGATAGGGACAACATAAACACCATCTTCTCGCTGATAGGCATAACTTCCTACGGCAGTTAGTACCATTAAAAATGCAGGGTTTGGCATGCGAGTTGTATCGATTTTTTCTGCGAGTTTTTTTAGCGTATGCGCACCGTGCTCAATTGCCATATCACCACCGAGCTTAATTTCTATGAGTCCATATTGACCATCTCGACGGTGTATGACAGCGTCACATTCGAGCCCGTTTTTATCTCGATAGTGATAGACCGTGGCTTTATTGAAATCGGCATAGACGCGCAAGTCACGGATGCACATGGTCTCAAAAACAAAACCGAATGTCTCTGGATTTTTCATAAGGTCATTGGGGCCGATTCCAAGTGAGGCCGCGCAAAAGGATGGGTCGGAAAAGTAGTGTGTGTCTTTGGATCGGATTGCTGTTTTTGAGCGAAGGTTCGGATTCCACGCAGGCAAATCTTCGATGACGAAGATTTTTCGTAAATCTTCAAGATAAGCGGCGAGGGTAATTGGACTCGCGACATCGATTTCCCTGTTGCTACTGATATCTTTGCTTAAACTAGCGATAGAAATGCTTGCTCCCTGGTTGCGAGCAAGTGAGCGCATAAGTCGTTTCGTTGTTTCGGGACTCCTTTTTGTGTTAGAGGCTCGAGAAATATCGATACGGACAATCGTTGAGTAGTAGTCAAAAATATGTTCGAGAGCTTGCTCGTCGGCTTCTCCGAGTGTTGCAGGCCATCCTCCGCGACAGCACAGAAATGCAATTCTTTCGTAGCTAAGAGCATTTTTTGTTGCTTGGAAATGTCCTTCAAAAAGTTCAGTCAAGCTAACAAGCCCATTGCTATCTTCGGATTCAAAAAGGCTCATCGTGCGCATCTGTAAGCGCGCAAAGCGTCCTGTCCCCGAGTGAAAGATTTTTTCCCGATTCTCAGGAACAGCCGATTCAGTAAGAATGAACTGTCCAGGTTCTCCTCGCCGATCAACCTCGTAACGAATAGCGTCCCAAAGTTCAGGGGCAATCTGCCATTCGTCAATGAGTAAAGGAGGCTTTTCATCCAAAAGAAGAGAGGGTTGAATACGGGCCAATTGGAGGCGATTCTCTTTTTCTGCTGGATTGGCCATAGAGATAACGGTTGTAGCAAATTGCTCTGCTGTCGTCGTTTTTCCGCATTGTTTGGGGCCTTCAATCAGAACGGCACCTATCCCTTTGAGTTTTTGTTGCAGTAAGGTGTCAAGAATGCGCGTTTTATAGTGAAATTCGTGACTCATATATTTACTTTAAAATCAAGAAATAACCAGGAGAAAACTATAGATTTGGCTGAATTTTATTATAGGATTTGGCGCAAATCTATCTATACATTTGGCGGATTTTTGCTTAATGATTTGGCTGCTTTTGTCGTGCAATGAGTAATAGGTGTTTTTTAATCTCCATATAGGCATCATATGAGAGCGCTGTCTTTCCGATGGCCCCGCTTTCGTACATCACGCTTTTCTTAATATCGTTGCGGGTTAAAAGTTGTGAAACTTGAGTTTGATTTCTGTTCCGTTCTTGGCCTCATGACACTTCAGATAATCAATCGAAGCATAAAAGCGCATTCTTTTGGGTGATTAAAAACGTGAAACACGTTTTTAATCGAGCAAATTCCATAAAAAATACGAGAAATATGGATTAAAAACGGATTTGATGGAATTAGCCATCCAAAACAGGTTTGCAAGTGCTAAGAAGAGGACTTTTTAGTTCGGATAAGCGTACTCGCGTAATTTCTTTTGAATAGGAGAGTTTTTTCCTTCATTTTTATTGCAGAAAGTTTGGCGACCTCCTTATAATGCGCTACCTTCGCCGATTATGGCGAAGATCAGTTGCCTAGGTTTTCGTTGTTGTGACCTAGGTTGTAAATCGCGCGCCGTGCGCTTAATCCGAGGTGAATAAAAATTTGTCACTGAGGCCACGGCGTTGGACACTAACCTTGGAGATAGAACATGTCCGTTAGCATGCGTGAGATGTTGGAGGCCGGTTGCCATTTCGGTCACCAGACACGTTTTTGGAATCCCAAGATGGCGCAGTACATCTTTGGGTCTCGTAACAGAATTCACATCATCAACCTTGAGAAGACTCTTGAAAAGTTCCAAGAGGCTCAGAAGTTCGTTCGTGAATTAGCCGCTCGTGGCGGAAAGATCCTTTTCGTCGATACAAAGCGTGGCGGTCGCGAGATTATTGTTGAACAGGCTCAGAGAGCAGGTTGCTGCTGGGTCGATCAGCGCTGGCTCGGTGGCACGCTCACCAACTTTAAGACTGTCAAGCAGACAATCAAGCACTTAAAGGAAATGGAACAGGTCGTTGCCGACGGTGGCGTTGAAAAGATGACCAAGAAGGAAGCTCTTGATTTCGGTCGCGAAGTCGAAAAGCTCAACAAGTCCATCGGTGGTATCAAAGAGATGACAAGCCTTCCAGATGCACTCTTTGTTGTTGACGTCGGTTTCCATAAGAACGCTATTAAGGAAGCCAACAAGCTTGGTATTCCTGTTATCGCCGTTGTGGATACAAACCACAGCCCCGAAGGCGTTGACATTGTGATTCCTGGCAATGATGACTCAGGTAAAGCCGTTGCCCTTTACGCCGGTGGCATCGCTGATGCTGTCTTAGCGGGTAAGGAAGATGCGGCCACTGGTGATAAGCCAGCCGAAGAGTTCGTTGAAGAAACACCTGCTCAGTAATCAAAACTTGCGCCCGAAAGAAACTCTTTCGGGCATTCGTTTCAATCCCCTGTAGATTAGTTTTCAAACTGCAGGGACACTTTAGGAGTGAATTATGGCTGTTATTACCGCCGCTATGGTTAAGGCATTGCGTGAGAAAACGGATGCTCCCATGATGGAGTGCAAGAAGGCTCTCACAGAAGCCGAAGGAGATGCCGCAAAAGCCGAAGAGATTTTGCGTGTGAAGTTAGGCAATAAGGCCACGAAGGCTGCCTCGCGCATCACGGCTGAAGGCATTGTTTCCGTTTACATCAGTGACGATGGTAAGACCGGAGCAATCCTTGAACTCAATTCCGAAACAGACTTCGTTGCGAAGAACCCCGAGTTCCAGCAGATGGCCGCTGATGCCGTTCGCTTGGTTGCAGAAAAGAAGCCTGCGGATATCGAAGCGCTTCTCGCTTTGGATTTGAATGGCAAGCCGCTTGAACAGGTCCGTAAAGACCTCGTCGGCAAGATTGGTGAAAACATGTCTTTCCGCCGCTTCTCTTTAATCGAAGCCAAGGGTAAGGTTCACCAGTACGTGCACGGTGGCTCGAAGATTGGTGCTCTCGTTGACGTTGTTGGTGGCGACGATGAAGTGGCGCACGATGTGGCAATGCACATTGCCGCTTCTAAGCCGAAGGCACTTGACAAGGATGGCATCGATGCCTCTTTGATTGAGACAGAACGTCGCGTGGCTCTTGAGAAGGCGCGCGAAGCTGGAAAACCCGAAGCAATCCTTGAGAAGATTGCCGAAGGTTCCGTGCAGAAGTTCTTAAAGGAAGTCACACTGCTCAATCAACCCTTCGTGAAGGATGACAAGGTGACCGTGGGACAGCTTCTTAAGAATAAGGGCGCCGAGGTTGCAGGCTTTACCCTTTACGTTGTGGGCGAAGGATTGGCCAAGCGTAACGAAGACTTTGCTGCTGAAGTTGCAGCGCAGCAGGCTGCAGCGAAAGCGTAATTAAAAAGCGCTCTAGCTTTAAGGCGACATTACGGCGGTTAGCTTACATGGCTCCGCCGTTTTGTTTTGGCTACAAGAGATAAAGTAAGAGGCTTGCAAGATAAAACTCACAAGCCTCTAATCGTTTTACTAGCTACAGTGAATTAGAAAACGATCTTACTAATAAAGTAGCCAACAATCGTTCCCACAACCACAAACACAACGCCAGGACGCAAGTAGGAGTGGTTAATCACGAAGGTGCCTAAGCGCGTTGTACCCGTTCTATCAAAGGCCGTGCAACCGATCTGTGCGCCGCCAGGGACAAGGAAGTCACCGTAGCAGCAAGCCCATGTCCCGATGAGAAACTCCGGTGGGAAGCCAAACTTCAATCCCAAAGGAATCATGATTGTTGTCGAGACCGTCGGCGAGAAGACAATCGAACTAATAAAGAAGGCCATCACGCAATATAAGAACGGATATTCGTTAGCAATCCCCGAGAAGAATGTCGTGAGAACCGACGTATTCACATCGAAGAATGTGTTCGTACACCACGCAATACCAAAGACGCCAACAACGCCAATGAGGCCAGAACGGAACACGGAACCATTGGCAAACTTATAGGGTGGGAGTTTGCACAAAAGAATAATGAAGCACCCCGTGGCAAGCATTACCATCTGAATGATGTTGGGTACGGAAAGAACCTTTTTTACGCCCTTAATTAGGAATGTTGGACGTAATTCTGGGATCGAAGCGACCGCAATAGAAACCGCAATGCCAATTAAGAAAATCGCGATAGCGCGTTTGGCATAGGGCTGAGCGATAAAGCTCTTTTCATTTGTGTATGAGGCAAGCTCTGTGAATTCGCCATTGGCAACGCGACGCTTAAATTCAGGATCGTCTTCAAGCGGTGTGCCGCGCCAGTAAACGCTAAGGGAAGCGGCAATCGTTGCGATAAAGTAGGTCGGGACAGTGACAGCCATAATCTGCAGGAGCGTGAAGTCGTAACCGGCCATGACGCCGACCATCGCCGCCATCGCAGCCGACATCGGAGAGGCCATCACGCCGATACCTGCGCAAATCACAGAAGCAGAAACCGCTCTTTCCGGCCTCACTTTGACGCTAGCGGCAACTTCGGCAATCACAGGGTAGATAGCAAAGGCAACGTAGGAGGTACCCACCAAAATCACGAAGAACCCGCAAACAATGGGGCCCGTAATCACAATGGCGCGGGGATAAAAACGTAGAAGTTTTTCTGCCCAATGCACTAAAAGATCGAGGCCCCCCGTTCCCTGCAAGATTGATGTGCAGGCAATGACGGCGACAATAATTAAAAGCACCGAAGTTGGGGGATCTCCCGGATAGCAGCCGAGACCTAAAACAAGAATACAAACACCCAAACCACCAGCTGCGCCTAGGCCAACACCGCCCAAGCGACCGCCGACGCCAACGCAGACCATGACGACTGCGAGTTGCATCCAAAACATGGCATCCATGAATAATTTCTCCTTTGAGCGGGAACCGACACGTACTTTACGTCGCTAAGAACCGCATCTATTCTTATTATTTATCTGAAATCGACATCAGAAATGAATATGTCGACAATTTGAAGAATTGGGACGGGACGCATTTTCCGCTAAGCATCCAGGTTTGTCAATGCTCAATAAGGTGCAGCATCTCTTCTCGCAGGGCGCGACTCATGACCTCCGCGAGTCGCCTTGCATCCCCAATTCGGAGCGATTTAAGGACTTCTTTATCGGCATCGACCACAGTTTCAAGCAGTCTCGCATCGATGTCTCCCGCATCATCGATAAAGCCTTTCCAGACTCTAGCTAAAGAGAGTGCATACACTTCAAGAACGCGATTGCCACAGGCCGCGTAGAGTGTTTCTTCAAACTGCGTATGAAATGTGAAGGCCGCCGTTTTCACTTCGATTGCGCCTTGCATTTGAGAAACAAGATCATCAAGTGTGCCGAGGCACGCAGGAGTCGCACGCATAGCAAGAAGCGGGGCCATTTCGTTAGCTAGGGCAATTCGTGCCTCAAGAAACTCTCTTAAATCAAAGTCGGCCAACGTCAGTTGTGTTGTGAAGTTGTCGGCAAGCTTTTCTGGAGAGACCTTATCGAGGGTCATACCGCGCTTTTGGGCGCGAGAAAGCACGCCCATCTGAGAGAGTTTGTCCAAAACGAGACGCACGCGATAACGCGAAACCTGAAATCGCCTCGCGAGTTCGGTTTCTGTATCCATTTTGTCGCCTGAGCGAGACTGGGTAATGAGAAAGTTATGGATATCGCTTAAGAGTGCGTCGTCTTGGGAGTTTGCCATAGCTATTTATAACCTCACGAAGCCACATTCACTTAGCGGGAGGCCTTCGTTGTGCCTTTTTAGACTAAATCATTTATGCCAAATTTTGTCGGCATTTTATTCCACCCGCACTCAAAAGTGTAAAAGAGTGGAATATCAAGCCTTTTGTCCTCTGAGTCCTGAAGAATTTTTCGCTCTTTCTCGACGGGATCAGAAATAAATCGCCTAGCAGGATGAATTTTAAGGATTATTTCCTAATTTTTTCTGAATCTAGCAGGAAATACTTAGAATAAATCGACAATACGATTGTAATTGTCGCCAATTAAGAATAATATGTCGACAATATTTCAAAAAGGAGGAAGGGCCATGCCCCAAAATGAAAGTAAAAGCCGAAGCGGGCGCTTTGACTTGCCTGCTAACAAACTCGTTGAAAAGTTCAACGCCACAATTCTCATTGAGCAACGCTGCTGTCCGTTTGACGTTAAGAATTCTCAAGCGCATGCCGAGATGCTTGGAGTTCAGGGAATTATTCCCAAAGACGATGCTCAAAAAATCATCGACGGGCTTTCTGCGGTCGACAAGGAGATTCGTGATGGCAAATTCGTCTTTTCCGTTGTCGACGAAGACATTCACATGGCAATCGAAAAGCGCATGACAGAAATTGTCGGCCCTGCAGGCGGTCGCCTTCACACAGGACGCAGTCGCAACGATCAGACAGCGACAACAATGAAGATGTGGACACGTGAGGCTTGCAAGGATGCAGCCAAAGCAATCCGTGACCTACAAAAGGAAATGCTCAAAAAGGCAGGGGAAACGCTTGAAGTCATCATGCCAGGCTTTACCCACATGCAGACGGGGCAGCCCATTGTCTTTGCCCATTGGATTATGGCGTTCTTTTGGATGCTCGAGCGAGACTTCACCCGCTTTGAAGATCTTTACCGCAGAGCAGGGCGTTGCCCCTTGGGAGCCGCGGCTTTAGCAGGAACCGATTTTCCCATCGATCGCGAATTTACTGCACGAAAGCTTGGGTTCGACGCGCCAACACAGAATTCGATTGATTCTGTGTCCGACCGTGATCACATCGCTGAATTCAATGCCGCTGCCGCTCTTTGCTATGCGCATTTAAGTCGCCTTTGCGAAGAACTCGTGACGATGAGCTCGCAGGAATTTCACTTTATTGAACTTTCCGATGACTTCTGCACGGGAAGCTCCATCATGCCGCAAAAGAAAAACCCCGATATCGCAGAAAAGATTCGCGGTAAGACCGGTCGCGTTTACGGCAACCTTCAGGCCATTCTCACAATCTTAAAGGGCATTCCACTTGCCTACGACACGGACCTCTCGGAGGATAAGGAGACAATCTTTGACTCCTTTGATACCTTGCTTGACTCTTTAAACATCCTCACGCCGATGATCGAAAAAATGAAGGTCAATAAGGATGTGATGCGCAAGGCAACCGATATGGGTTACGCCAACGCCACTGACCTTGCTGACTATCTCGCGAAAAAGGGGATTCCTTTCCGCGAAGCACACCACATTGTCGGTCAAATGGTCAACTACGCGATCAAAAAGGGGCTTCGTCTTGATGACTTTACGATTGAGGAATATCGGACCTTCTCCGAAAAGATTGAGGAAGATATCCGCGATGCAATCAAGCTTGAAACCTGCGTTGCCGCTCGTAAGTCCTACGGCGGAACGGCACCCGTGGCGGTTCAAAAGCAGTTACTCGAGGCTGAAGTCGTTCTCAATCGTGAGGCGAACTTTCTTAAGTAAAGACTAGCCAACTTTTTCATAGACATTGGATTTCTAAGAGGCGTTTTCTTTTCTAAACGCCTCCTAGAGGGACTTTTTTGACTTTTTTGGAGGTTTATCATGGAAACTGATATCAATTTTTGGATGCAGCTTCTTGTCTGCGCCTTCTGTATCGGTTTAGGTGGGCGTTTTGGCGGCGTTGGTCTTGGTGCCGCTGGTGGTTTTGGTGTTTGTATTCTGGTGCTTTTCTTCGGTCTTAAGCCGAGTTCGCCTCCGGTTTCGACCATCCTGATTATTGTGGCCGTTATCGCTTGTACGTCTATTTTGCAGGGCGCTGGTGGTTTAGATCTTCTTGTGCGGGCTGCCGAATGGATGCTACGAAGAAAGCCCGAGGCCATTACTTTTGTTGCGCCGTTTGTCTGTTCTCTTTTTGTTATCTTTGTTGGCACAGCCTATGTGGCGTTTGCGGTCTACCCCGTTGTCGCAGAAGTGGCTACGCAAGCCAAGGTTCGTCCTGAAAGACCAATTGCAGCCTCAGTAATTTCAGCTGGAATTGCCGTGGTGGCAAGCCCGATGAGTGCGGCAACGGCGGCTCTTGTTGCTGCTCTTTCCCCGTATGACGTTTCTTTGATTGGCATTTTGGCCATCTCAGTTCCTGCCTTTATTTTCGCCACGCTTTGCACCTGCCTTGCGGTTTATTGGAAGGGGTGTGAGCTCGAAGATGACCCGGAATTTAAGCGTCGCGTCGCTAATGGCGAATTTTCTGAGCTTTATCTGAAAAAGACAGAAGACACGACAAAGACCAAAATCGAGCGGAACGTTCTTCTTTCTGTGATTATCTTTGGCATTGGCGTTGCAACCGTTCTTCTTTTTGGTTCTGTTAAGTCGCTTTTACCCGCCTGGCAAGTCGGTTCCAAGGTTTCAACATTGCCAATCCCGAGCCTTATTCAAATGATTATGCTCGGCTGTGGCCTCTTTATCATCATCTTTTGTAAGGTTCCGAGCAATAAGTTTGCCGACGGTTCGGTCTTTCGCGCCGGTCTCATTGGTGTGGTTGGTGTCTTTGGTGTCTCTTGGCTTACGGGAACATTCTTTGATGCCTACGATTCGCAGTTTATTGCGCTCTTTAAGTCGATGGCTGAGTCAACACCGCTTTTATTTGGTGCCGTACTCTTTTTCTTCTCGGCTGTTATTTTGAGTCCGTCAGCGACCGTTGTGGCTCTCATGCCAATTGGAGCTGCCATCGGAATTGATCCACTTTTCCTTGTGGCGCTTTATCCGTGTACCTGTGGCGACTTCATTATTCCAGGAGGCGCACAGATCGGATGCTGCTCCTTTGATCGAACGGGAACGACGCATTTGGGCTCGTGGGTTGTGAATCACTCCTATATCATTCCAGGTATCGTGCATATCGTTAGTGGCACAGCGGCAGGCTGCCTCTTGTACGCTGTCTTCTGCTAGTCTTATTTGCACATAAGTCATGCTAGAGCTTACTTCTCTAGCATGATGCCTAATATGGACTGGATATTGATTATGACTGAATTCAAAAGCCAAACGTTGGCTAAGTTTTGCGTAGAAAGCACCTACGAGAGTCTTCCAAAAGAAATTGCAGAAAAGACGCTCGTTCATATCGTTGATTCTATTGCCGCTGGTGTCGCTGGGGCGATTTCTGCTGAAGCCGCGATTTTGCGAAAGACATTGCCAGAAAGAGCTCTAACGGATGTTTTAGCCGGTGTTTGGGGTACAGAAAGAAAACTTTGGGCGCCAGATGCGGCATTGATTAACGGCACCGCAAGCCACGCCTTTGAGCTCGATGACACGGGCGGATGCGATCACTCGGGAGCCGTTGTGCTTCCCGCTGCCATTGCCGCCTGCGAAATTAGCGATGTGCCCGTTACAGGGAAAGACTTTATTGCGGCCGTTGCTATTGGTTATGACGTGGCGCGCCGTCCATTGGAAGCTTGTGGCGCCTATGAGCCACATAACAAGGCAGGATTTCACTCCACAGGAACCTGTGGTCCATTTGGCGCAGCGGCGGCGGCTGCCAAAATCTTAAAGCTTGATGAACATCAAACGCAGATGGCCCTAGGCATTGCCTCCTCTTTTTCCGCAGGCCTTTGGGCTTGTGTGCACGATGGGGCGATGAATAAGAGACTTCACGCAGGGCATGCCGCCTACGGTGGTGTATTAAGTGCTCTTTTAGCGAAAAACGGGTTTACAGGACCCGAGCAGATTTTCGAAGAGGTCTGGGGTGGGTTTAACCATAGCTTTGCACCGACTTCGTCAGTGCCTGAAGCCTACACTAGAGAACTTGGAACCAATTGGCGTATTCGACGGGTCTCCATTAAGCCGCACGCTTCGTGCCGCTCAACGCACTCTGTGATTGACGCCTACGATGCCCTACGTGCGAAGTACGGGTTTAAAAAGGAAGAAATCAAAGAACTGATTGTGACGATTAATCCTTTCGTTTACGGGATGTGTGGGCACAAGGCAACGGCTCCGATGACACGTGCGCAACTTTCGATTCCGTATTCGCTTTCCGCTGACATCATTTATGGAGACGCCTCTTTGGCGTCATTCTCTGCCAAGTGCCGCGAGAATCCTGAAATCGTCAGCATGATGGATAAGATTCGTTTTGTCATCGACAAGTCTCAGGCCGATGACGAAGAGCCGACGCTCGATGTTGTTCTTTGTGATGGAAAAACGCTTCGTGAGCACGTCGCCATTCCTCTTGGAGATCCGAGAAACCCCGTTTCAGAAGAGGGACTGAAAAAGAAGTTCTTCTCGAGCGTTTCAATGGTGCTGCCTGAGGAAAGCACCGAGGCGCTCTACAAGGCGCTTAAGAGGCTACCTGATGCGCTTGACTTCAAAAAAGAGATTGCACCGCTCTTAGGAAGCGACAAGGCCAACCTCAAGCTTTTCGCAGATAGATAGAATCAATCTCGCACCTCGCAAGGCTTGCACCCAATCCGTGCAAGCCTTTGCGGGAAAATTTCCACTACGCCAATGGCGCACTCTCGGATTCGTATAACGCGTCGATTGTGTCGGGTGTGACAATCTTCACGGGGCTATCTGGATAGTTTCTTTCGTAGGCACGAATCGACGTTGTTTTCTTCGTTTCTTTTAATTTGCACTCGAAAGCAGAAACCTTGCCATCGAGCATCTCAAGAAAATCGACTTCGTGTTTGGCATTTGAGCGCCAAAAGTAAATTTGGGCGCCATCGTTTCGGTTGGCGTGATACTTAAGGCGCTCAGTGAAAAAGAGATTTTCCCAAAGAGCCCCAGCATCGCTACGCGTTGCAAGGGGAGAAAAGTCTCGAATCAGCGCATTGCGAATCCCGTTATCGCAAAAGTAAATTTTCTTACTTAGACGCAGTTCTTTTGTCGGGTTCCTTGAAAGAGAAGGGACGACCTGAACAATAAAGGCCGCTTCGAGTAGATTGACGTAGCGCTCGATGGTTCTATTTTCAATGCCAAGTTCTCGCGCAATTGAGCCGTAGCGGATTTCGGATCCTATGTTGTAGGCTAAGTATTTCAAAAGCCGAACGAGGTCCGTGGGCTTACGCATTTCTGCCAAACTAAAAAGGTCTGTGTAGAGCGCAGAATCAGCAAAATCCAAAAGGTACTGCCGAGCCTTTTGGGGTTCATTAATGACGCCTGGGAGCATCCCGAAAACCATTCGGGTTTCAATCGACCGTTTAACTTCAATCCAAGAGGCATCGCGCGCGAGCTCTTCAAGCGACAGTGACCACAGTTGCGTGGTTTCAAAGCGCCCCGCAGCCGATTCTTTCGCTCGACTCGCTAGCATGAGAGCGCTTGACCCCGTGATATAGATGTGAACACCTTTTTTGTTTGTGTCGACAAGCTTCTTAATGAGTAGACCAACCTCGGGGATGCGTTGCGCCTCATCGATAATGACGGTGGAGAAACGATCTTTTAAGTCGGTTGCTTCACGTAGATTCGTGAGGAGCGCAAAATCTTTGGGGTCGTCAGCAGTAAGTAGGAGTCGACGGTCCTGAGCCGTGAGATGGTCAAGAAGCGTCGTTTTTCCAACTTGTCTTGGACCAAGCAAAATTTTGGCGCGATGGGTTTTCCCGAAATCGAGGAGATTTCCCTCGGCTAGACGCGAAATGTAATGGACGTTTTCCATGATTTGTGTCTTGGGTAACTTAAAAGAGGAAGTTTTTAGGTTCGTAATCCATAAATCCTTAAGTTTTTTGGGATTATAATCCATAAATCCTCAAGTTTTAGATTTTTGTCTAAAAAGTCCATCTATTTCAATGACCTTGCCATGGCAGAAAGTGAGTGATTTTTTCAGGTTAGCCTATTTTTGTTGACAGGTGACCCCTCTCTAGCCAGATTTACTTCACAAAATTGTGTGTCATAGGCCGCAATCGCCTGACAAGTTTAAGAATCCAATCCTAATTTTTGAAACGCCCTGTTTCAGGTTTCTCACTTTTCTCTTTTTGCCTCTTTCTTTTGAATTAAAATCCGCTCCAATACGATAAATTGGCTCGGGATAGTTTTATGTATTGAGGACTCGGGCTTCAAATGGAGAGAGATATGACAACACAAGCCGAGCAGCCCAAATACAAACGTGTCCTATTGAAGCTTTCTGGTGAGTCCCTGATGGGAGATGACGCCTTCGGCATTAATCGAGAGACGCTCTCAGAAATCGTTTCAGATATTAAGGACGTTGTGGATTTAGGTGTCGAGCTTGGCATCGTTGTTGGAGGTGGCAACATCTTTCGCGGTGTAGCACTTGGCTCCACTGGTATGGACCGCGCCACAGGCGACTACATGGGAATGCTCGCTACGGTTATGAATGCGATGGCCTTGCAGGATGCCCTACGCAATTCAGGGGTTGATGCACGAGTCCAAAGCGCAATCAAACTCGATCAAGTCGCAGAACCCTATATTCGCGGTAAAGCTTTAAGTCATCTTAAAAAGGGTCGAGTCGTTATCTTTGGTGCGGGCACCGGGAATCCCTTTTTTACAACTGACACGGCCGCTTCCCTTCGCGCCGCAGAAATTGGCGCAGACATCGTTTTAAAGGCGACCAAAGTCGATGGGATCTATTCGGATGACCCAGAAAAAAATCCCAATGCCACTCTTTACAAAGAAATCACCTTTGATGAAGCGATGCTTAAGCACTTAAAAGTGATGGACGCTACAGCGTTTGCGTTGTGTCGTGACCAGAAACTCTTACTCAAAGTATTCTCAATTCGTAAAAAGGGCTCTTTGCGTCGTGTTGTCTTAGGCCAAGACGAAGGTACCTTGGTTCACGTATAGTGTGGGTGAAGCGTGAAAAAACTCCCTTGCCTTATTGGAGAAGTTAATTATGGCTACGATTAGTGAAATCCAGAAAAACACCGAATACAAGATGAAGCGTTCGATTGAAACGCTTGAAGACCATTTCAAGAAGATGCGTACGGGCCGTGCCTCCACGGGGCTTGTCGATCACTTAACAGTGGATTACTACGGAACACCGACGCCGCTTTCGCAGGTCGGAAACCTTGGCGTAAGCGATGCGCGCACCATCACGATTCAGCCCTGGGATCGCAAGATGATTCCGCTTATCGAAAAAGCGATTCTCGCTAGCGACTTGGGGCTTAATCCTGCGACAAATGGCGATGTGATTCGCATTCCGCTTCCCGCTTTGACTGAAGAGCGCCGCAAGGAATTAACGAAGGTTGTCCGTGGTGACGGAGAAGACGCAAAAGTGGCAATCCGCAATCTTCGCCGTGAAGCCAATGAGGCTGTTAAGCGCCTGCTCAAAGACAAAGAAATCAGCGAAGACGAAGAAAAGAAGTCGAGTAAAGACGTGCAGACCTTAACCGATAACTACATCGCGAAGGTCGACGCTCTTGTCGCCGATAAAGAAAAAGAAGTGATGACGATTTAGTCATCTTCTTAAGGAGTCGATGGATTCGCTCGAAAGAAAAGTGTCTTAGGGCGAATCCTTTTTCGTATCTTATGGCAAATACATTACCCAATCATATCGCCATCATCATGGACGGTAACGGCCGTTGGGCCAAGGCTCGCCTCATGCCGCGCATTGAAGGGCACCGTCGCGGTATGGAAACACTTCGCGCCGTGATTACCCATGCCCGAGAACTCGGGGTTCGCCATTTAAGTGTCTTTGCCTTTTCTTCAGAAAACTGGAATCGACCTGCCGCTGAAGTTTCCGCGTTGATGCGGTTTTTCGTCACCGGCCTTAAAAGGGAAGCAAAGCCTCTGGCTGATGCCGGTGTTTGTCTTCGGATTGTGGGCGACACAAAGGCGTTTCCCGAAGAGTTGCAAGACGCCATCGCAGAAGCCGAGGCCATCACAAAAGAGGCTAGCGCCATGCAGCTTAATGTATGCGCAAACTATAGCGGCCGCTGGGATATTGCTCAGGCCGCCGCTAAAGCTTCGCTTGAAGCAGTTCCTGTGACGGCTGAGGCCCTTGAATCTCACCTATCGATGCGTGAATCGGGACCTGTGGACTTGATGATTCGCACGGGCGGCGAATCCCGCATCTCGAACTTTATTTTGTGGCAAAGTGCTTACGCTGAGCTTTGGTTTACCGAGAGGCTTTGGCCTGATTTTTCGCGGGCCGACCTCGATAGCGCTTTACAGTGGTACGCAGGGCGCGAAAGGCGTTTTGGTCGCACAGGAGACCAAGTTAAAGCCGACAATCCCTTAAAGGAGAGCAAATAACGATGTTACTGCAACGCGTTCTTACGGCCTTGGTTTTATTGGCAATCATCGTCGGAACCCTTTACATATCCAATGAGGCCTTCTTACTTGCGTTATCTGTCGCGTTTGCTATCACATTCTACGAGTGGCTTCGCATCGAAAAAGTTTCTCAAAGCGCCTCTCTTATTTTTTCTTTTGTCCTTTTTTGCCCGATGGCTTATATCGCTCACAAGGCGATTAACCCAACAGGTTTCGTTCTTCTTACCTTGGATCTCCTGGTTACTTGCATGTGGCTTGCCATCACGGCTCTTTGCTTTAATGCAAGAAAAGTTGGCTTTCGCTTGAAAAAAAGCACTTCGCTATTGATGGCAGTCTTTTTTGTTAGCGCAGCTTATTTGAGTATGGTTTATCTGATGGGTAAAGGCGGCTGGCCTTTGGTCTTATCGGTTTTTGCCATTGTGTGGGTCGCAGACATTTTTGCCTACTTTTTCGGTATTGCCTTTGGTAAACACAAAATGGCCCCTGCCATTAGCCCCAAAAAGAGTTGGGAAGGAGCCGCTGGCGCCTACGGGTGCGCTTTGATTGCCGCAATCTTCGCGTGGATGTATTTGCCGCACGAAATGGTTTTGACAAGTCGCCTCTTTACCGCAGTGGGTCCCTTTGCTGGCATTTTGATGGTTTTGATTCTTGTGAGTGTTTCTATCGCAGGAGACCTCTTTGAATCGGACCTAAAACGGCAAGCCGGGGTGAAAGATTCAGGAAAACTCCTTCCAGGGCACGGGGGCTTTTACGATCGCTTGGATTCAGCGATTGCCGTTTTCCCTGTGGCAACAACGCTTTTGCTGATTCTTTAGGGGCTTTTGCGCATTGCATTAATTTTTAAAAGAATCAGGTGCTCGAGAAAAAGCGAGCTCTCTTTAGACTAAAATATTGCGGTTTTGGATAAACCCTCTTATCTTCGGAGTCATTGTGAAACTTTGCGATTTTGAAGTTGGCAATCGGAAACCCTTCTTTTTGATGGCTGGCCCCTGTGTGCTCGAAGGAGAACAGATGGCGCTCGATATCGCGGGGTTCCTCAAAGAAACCTGTGATGCCCTTGGCATCCCCTATATCTTCAAAGCAAGTTTTGATAAGGCCAATCGCACATCGGGCGCAAGTTTTAGAGGCCTTGGTATGGATGAGGGCTTACGGATTCTTGCTAAAGTCAAAGCGCAGATTGGCGTACCTGTTGTCACAGACGTTCACACAGAAGAGCAGGTCCCTGAGGTTGCCGCTGTTGTCGATGTTCTTCAAACACCTGCCTTCCTTTGCCGGCAAACCGACTTTATTCGGGCCTGCGCGAAAAGCGGCAAACCCGTCAACATCAAAAAAGGGCAATTCTTAGCGCCCCACGATATGCGTCACGTTGTCGAGAAGGCGCGAGAAGCGGCGCGCGAAGCGGGACTCAATGAAGATTGCGTGATGGTTTGCGAGAGGGGAGCAAGCTTTGGCTACGGGAATCTCGTCTGCGACTTGCGCTCATTGGCAATCATGCGCGAAACAAAAGCACCCGTTGTCTTTGATGCGACGCATTCGGTGCAGCTCCCGGGCGGCAATGGCACCTCTTCAGGGGGCGATCGCCGCTTTGTTCCGGTGTTAGCTCGCGGAGCCGTTGCCGCAGGAATTGATGGATTATTTATGGAAACGCATCCAGAGCCCGAGAAAGCCAAAAGCGACGGGCCCAATTGCGTGGTTTTAAAGAGGATGCCTGAGTTACTCGCTCAATTAAAAGCGATTGATGCGTTAGTAAAGGGGCAGCCTTATTTAGAAGAATCGTTTTAAATCGGAATTGTTTGATTAACTACACTTAATTACTTTAATAATCTTAAGGAAGAGAAAAATGAGTGCAATTATTAGTGTTATCGGTCGTGAAATTCTCGACAGCCGTGGCAACCCCACCGTCGAAGCCGAAGTCGTTTTGGAAAGCGGTGCGTTTGGTCGTGCCGGAGTTCCTTCTGGCGCCTCCACGGGTATCCGTGAAGCCATCGAATTGCGCGACAAGGATCCGAAGCGCTACGGCGGTAAGGGTGTTTTAAAGGCCGTTGAACACGTCAATGGCGAAATCGCTGATGCGGTTTTAGGTTTAGAAGCCACAGATCAGGCCTACATCGATCGCAAGATGATTGCTTTGGATGGCACAGACAATAAGAGCCGCTTGGGTGCTAACGCCATCCTCGCCGTTTCTATGGCTGTGGCTCGCGCCGCTGCCGAAGAAACCGGTATGCCCCTTTATCGCTATTTCGGTGGCATGGGTGCTGTGCAACTTCCCGTTCCGATGATGAACGTCATCAACGGTGGTGCACACGCCAACAACAACCTTGACCTTCAGGAATTCATGATTATTCCTGTTGGCGCCCCGACATACAAAGAAGCGCTTCGCTATGGTGCGGAAACCTTCCACGCCTTAAAGAAGATCATCAACTCCAAGGGCATGAGCACCGCCGTGGGTGATGAAGGCGGTTTCGCCCCCAAGTGCGAAAGCCACGAAGAAGCCATCGAACTCATTATCGAAGCGATCAAGGCCGCGGGTCTTGAACCAGGCCGCGACGTCTGCATCGGTTTGGACTGCGCTTCGAGCGAATTCTATGAAGATGGGAAGTACACCCTCGCAAAGAGCACGGGCAAATCGATGAGTGCTGCCGAATGGGCCGATGTCTTAAAGGGCTGGGTTGAGAAGTATCCGATTATCTCGATCGAAGACGGCATGGCCGAAGGCGACTGGGAAGGCTGGAAGCACTTAACCGATCTCTTGGGCGACAAGATCCAGTTGGTGGGTGACGACCTCTTTGTGACGAACCCGAAGATTCTCAAGGAAGGTATCGAAAAGGGTGTTGCTAACTCGATTTTGATTAAGGTCAATCAGATTGGTACCTTAACAGAAACCTTTGAAGCAATCGATATGGCTAAGAAGGCCGGCTACACCGCCGTCGTGAGCCACCGCTCTGGCGAAACCGAAGATTCGACCATTGCCGATATCGCTGTTGGTTTGAACGCTGGCCAGATTAAGACCGGTTCCATGAGCCGTTCTGACCGTATGGCCAAGTACAACCAGTTGCTCCGTATCGAAGAAGAGCTTGGCGAAGTTGCCGTTTATCCGGGACGCGCTGCTTTCTACTCGATTAAGTAATTGGGTTAACCCTCGGGGAAGGACGTGAAACGACGTTACGTCTTATGCGTCGCTCTTTTTACCTTAGCGGTCATTGTGCAATGGCCGCTCTGGTTCGGAAAGGGCGGCGTGCTCCGAGTCTTAGAACTTAAACGCGATGTTGCTTCTGTTAATGAAGCCAACGACCGACTTCGCGAACGTAACGGCATGATTGCCACAGAAATCGAATCTCTTGAAAGCGGCACCGACGCCGTCTTAGAGCACGCTCGCACGAGGCTCGGGATGATTCGAAACGATGAAGTGCTCTTTCGGTTTGTACCCGAAGGCTCAAAAGAAGCACTCAGTATCCCGAAAGACTCCTATCAAGCGCAGCACAACAGGCTTTTTAAGCCTAAGCACGACCACCTGTATTCGCCTGGCGACCCAACGGCAAATAATAAGAAGTAATGCGTTGATTTAAAACGCAGTTTCTTTAAAAATTTCCCTTATTCGTAAAACCGAGGAATCTCGCGAAAAACCTGCTAGATTCTGCTATCGGTCGTGTTGATTTCCTTTTTAGAACACTATGGTTACGAATTCGATTTTTCTTACAGATAAGGTTTTTATTGGGCTCTTTATTGCGCTTGGCGTTCTGACGCTTCTTTTAATTGCCGCGCTTTTCTTATTGCATGCGCAGGCGAAAAGGCAAGCAAATTTTGAAAAGACCCTTACAGAAAGCACAACGATGGCCCGAGAAAAGACTGTTGCCGATTTAGCCGGGTCTTTTGAAGCCGTTCGCCGTGAATTGCGTGAATCCTCTAACGAATTAAAAGAATCCCAAGGCAATCGGATGAATGAATTCTTAGGGTTAATGCAAAAGGCAAGCGAAATCCAAGTCAATAACGAGCGCTCGATGCAGGAGTCGCTTTTAAAGCAATTGGAGTCTCAAGCCGTGCGCGATGAGGCGCGCATTAAGTCACTCACAGACGGCATCACAGTGGGTCTTAACGGCATGAGGCAAAGCTTAAATGAGCAAATGACAGGCATTCGCGTCAGTAACGACGCGGCCTTAAAAGAAATGCGCACAACCGTTGAAGAAAAACTTCAAGAAACACTCAATGCCCGTATTAGTGAAAGTTTCCGTCAGGTCGATGAACAATTAAAGTCCGTTTATAACGGCTTGGGCGAAATGCGCCAGGTCGCCCAAAACGTCGATGGACTTCGCCGTGTGTTAGTGAACGTCAAAACCCGTGGTACCTTCGGTGAGGTGCAGCTTGAAAATCTACTTTCTGAGATTTTGACGCCCGATCAATACGAAAAAAATGTGGCGACGATTCCAAAGAGCTCGGAGCGTGTGGAATTTGCCATTAAATTGCCTGGTAAGGAAAACGGTCGTACGGTCTATTTGCCGATTGATGCGAAGTTTCCAATTGAAGATTACGAAAAACTTCTTGATGCAAGCGAAAGGGCGGACGCGGAGGCAGTCGATATTCACGCCAAGGCTATCGAAAGTCGCATTCTTCTTGAGGCGCAAAAGATTCAAAAGAAATACGTCGAAGTGCCTTACACCACAGAATTTGCCATTCTTTATTTACCTGTGGAAAGCCTCTGGGCAGAGGTGTTAAAGCGGCCAGGCTTAATGGAGAAAGTGCATCGCAATTTCCATATCACTATCGCGGGTCCCACGGTGCTAGCGGCTCTTTTAAATAGCTTACTTTTGGGCTTTAAGACTCTTGCGATTGAAAAAAAGAGCGCTGAAGTTTCCGAGTTGCTTTCTCACGTGAAAAGTGAATTCTTGAAGTTTTCTGAAGTCTTTGAGAGCGTGGAAAAGAAGGTCGATGGCGTAAGCACAGCTTTAAAGACGGTTCGTAAACGCGCTGAGATCATGACAAAGAACCTACGCGATGTGGAAACGATTGGTGAAGAGTGCTCCAAAGGGGAGGTTTCAGAAGCGCCTCAAATTTCCTCGCAACCAGCCGAAAACTCTTAAATATATTCTCACGATTTGCGCCGCTACTTTTTAAGGCAAAACAACCTAACTGCCTTAAAATAGCGGCACTTTCTTTTTAGCTTTGATTCCCATTACGTATGACTAAGAAAAAACCTGAAACACCTGACCTTTTTAGTACGGATCTCGCCAGTGAAGAGGCATCGAATGCCACTACTAAAGAAAGCGATGCAAACGATGAAGAATTCGCTTTAGAGGAGAGAACGGAAAAAGCCGGTGTTTTAGCGGTAAAACCCGAGTCAAAACTACCAGCCGCTCTTGAAGATGGAGCCCCTTTTGAAACCGACGGGGAGCTCACTCTGGCGCGCTATGCGGCAAAAGCCTATTTGGAATATGCGCTCTCGGTTGTAAAGGGTCGCGCATTGCCTGATGTTTTCGATGGCTTAAAGCCTGTGCAGCGCCGCATTCTTTATGCGATGAATCGGATGCGGTTGGCGCCCCCGGCGAAAGCCGTCAAATGCGCCCGTGTCGTAGGCGACGTTCTCGGTAAATATCACCCGCATGGCGATCAAGCCGCCTATGAAGCGATGGTGCGCATGGCGCAATCGTTTACGTTGCGTTATCCACTTGTGGATGGGGAAGGAAACTTTGGTTCACGAGATGGTGATGGGCCAGCGGCGATGCGTTATACAGAGGCGCGTCTTACGAAAATTTCAGAACTTCTTCTTTCTGAAATCGACAGTGAAGACGTTGACTTTGTCCCCAATTACGATGGCTCTTTTGAGGAGCCCACACTGCTTCCGGCTCGCATGCCCTTTGTCTTATTAAATGGCGCAAGCGGCATTGCTGTGGGACTGGCTACCGAAATTCCCCCGCACAACTTAAAAGAAGTGGGAGAGGCTGTTTTACTTTTATTGGAAAACCCAAAAGCCACATTAGAGGACGTTTTAAAGGTGCTTCCGGCTCCCGATTTCCCTGGCGGCGGTCAGATTATTTCTTCGGCTGAAGAAATTCGCGAAATCTATCGCACGGGCCGCGGCAGCTTAAAACTTCGTGCCCGCTGGCACTTTGAAGAGCTCCAACGCAATCAGTGGCAACTCGTTGTCGATGAATTGCCGCCGGCGGCTAGCGCCGAATTGGTGCTTTCAGAAATTGATGCGATTACCAATCCAAAACCGAAGACTGGCAAGAAGGTGCTTTCCGCCGATCAACTTCAAGCGAAAACGCAGATGCTTTCGATTTTGGAGGGGGCTCGAAACGAGTGCGACAAAGATACGCCAATGCGTCTAGTGTTTGAGCCGAAAACCTCGAAAATCGATCGCGACCTTTTTGTCAACCTGTTGCTTACGCAAACCTCGCTTGAATCCAATGCCCCGATGAATTTGGTTGTCGTCGGAACCGATGGTCATCCGGGACAAAAGGGGCTTTTGCCGATTCTTTCCGAGTGGGTTCTCGCGCGCGTGGCTACGGTAAAACGCCGTTCGCAGGCGCGTCTTGCGAAACTAAATTCTCGCTTGCACATCCTTTCGGGCAGAAAGATTGCTGTCGACAATCTCGACCGCGTTATCGAAATCGTTCGCTTTGACCCCGAACCCAAAGCGCGTCTAATGGAAGAATTCGAGCTAACCGATACGCAAGCCGAAGACATCCTTGAGTTGCGATTGCGTCAATTGGCGAATTTGGAATTCGAAAAACTCATTGCTGAGATGGCAAAACTCACCGATGAAGTGAAGAGCCTTGAGAGGCTTATCGCAAGCGATAAACTTTTGCGCAATTTGGTTGCTCGCGAAACACGTGAAGCCATTAAAACGTATGGCGATGCGCGCCGGACACTAATCGAAGAAGCCAAGCGCGCGACAGTAGAAATGAAACCAGTGACTGAACCCGTCACTGTCGTTCTTTCGAAAAACGGGTTTGTCCGTAGCCGCACGGGCCACGGGCACGATGCCAGTCTCATGAACTATAAGATTGGAGACGCTTTCGGAGTTGCCTTTGAATGCACGACAGAAGACACACTCGTTGCCTTTGGAGACAACGGGCGCGTGTATTCTGTGGCGGTTTCGCAATTGCCGAGTTCTCGAGGCGACGGGCTCCCGGTTTCGAGTTTCTTTGATTTGGAACCAGGCTCGACAATCGTAGGCTACATCGCTGCAACTAAAGAGACGCGAGTTACGATGGCAAGCAATGCGGGGATGGGATTATCGTGCCGCATCTCAGACCTCATTGCTCGTGTGCGTTCAGGGAAAGCCTTCATGCGGCTTGAAGGAAAGGAAAAACTCTTAAAGCCACGCCTGGTGCGAAGTGCGGATACGCATTTGGCGTGTCTATCCTCTGAAGGTCGTTTGTTGACATTCCCACTAACGGAGCTTCGCACCTTAAGCGATGGCGGCAAGGGCGTGACGCTGATGGAATTAAATCCAGGTGAAAAACTCTTAGACACATTGCCGTGCTCAAAAGTGGGATGCGTTATTGAGGGGCAGGGGCGCACAACGGTGCGTGAAAAGACACTGACGCATGCGGATTGGGAGCGACACTGCGGGCGGCGCGCCAGGAAAGGAAAAGCGCTTGATATTCGCTTTAAGGCAACAGCGCTTCGAGCCGTTACAACAGACGAAAAGGGAGAGGCGAAAACAAGCGACTCAGAGGAAACCCCAGAGCCCATGCTAATCTAGGGAAAATTTGCGATAGACGAAATGAGAGAAAAGAAGCAACAGATTAGTGGCCTTGTTTACGAAAGGCCCAAAAAATCTCAGTCTTACAGGTTATCCTGGAGACTTACGACGCTTTTTTTGCTCTGGATTGCGCTTTTAACGGCTTCGATTAGCTACACCTTTGTTTTAAATAAGCGGATCAGTGACTACTACGTCTCGCTTTCTTTAGTTTCGTCGATTCGTTCGGATATATACAAAGCGAACATCATGACTGATGACCGCTTCACCCGTGTCGAATTTAAAGAATTAACCGATACCGTGGGCGCTTCGATTCGCAATTTACGCGTTCTTCTGGAAGCGTCTAATAGCCCGAGCAAAGAAGAAGCGCTCGAGTATGAGAGAAATATCCGTCTACAGTGGCATACGGTGTTAAGTAAGATGCTAACGGACGCTCGAGCGCTCTCGCAGCCCATTAATGTGCCAACAATTGAAGGGCTGATGCCCGACTTACGAAGTCTCGAGTATTTGCTTTTGCGAGAGCGCAATGTCTACGCCACCGTCGTACACGCTGTGCAGGTCATCCTGGTTGCCTTGTGTATTTTTGGCTTTTTTATCATTCTCTATTTCATAGTGAAGTGGGTGATTCACCCGATTGATGTCGTTTCCGATACGATTGAAAAAATCACCCGGGGAAACCTTTCGACACGAATGGACTTGCATGGAAGTGCGGAATTTGAGCACATTTCCGAGGGCTTTAACCGAATGGCCGCGCGCCTTCAGAGCCTTGTTCATGGATTGGAGACCATTACGCAAGAAAAGACGGCTGCGGTCGAAGAGCGCAATCGAAACCTCGCGCAGCTCTACGAAATCACATCATCTTTGGCACGCACAAAAAGTGTCGTTGAGATGTGCGACAGTTTCACATTAAGACTCATTCACTACACGGGCGCTAGTGCCTCTGCCGTTTTCCTTTTGGATGAAAAAACGCAGCGCTTAGAACTTGCTGCACATACCGATTTGCCGCAAAAGGCAATCGATGCCTTGCGTCGTCAAGAACTCTTTTATACCGATGCAGAAGAATTTTCACTGCGTGAAGTGGGATTGCGGTTTTATCCGCACGGCAATAAAGAATTGCTCTTTGATAAGCTTTTTGTTCCCGTTGAGGAATTTAAGAGTGCCTATTGCTTTCATGTGAGAAGCGCCGGAAAGACTTTTGGGCTCTACCTCCTTTATTACGGCAAAGAAGTCGTTTTAAGTCCGCGTCGCAATCAACTGTATGAAAACTTTGGTACGCACTTAGCGGTTGCTATTGACAATCGTCGCTTAGTCAATCGCGACCGCGAATTCGCCGTCACACAGGAACGCACCTTTTTGGCACAAGGACTCCATGATTCCATTGCCCAGTCGCTTTCCTTTTTAAATTTGCAGGTGCAGATTCTTGAAGACGCGCTAAAAGAAAACGACAAAGAACTCACCAACGAAACCGTCAATCAAATTAAAACGGGTGTGCAAGAGTCCTATAAGGATGTGCGTGAACTCTTACTTAACTTTAGAGCACGATTACATCGCGAGCCTTTTGCTGAGGCCGTGACAAGCGTAATCGATCGCTTCAAATCTCAGACCAATATTCCTGTGAATTTCCGCATTCACGGCATTGGCGAAGAACCAAGTGAGCAGCAAAAGCTTCAAATTGTCTTTATTTTGCAAGAGGCTCTTGCCAATGTGCGTAAGCACGCCATGGCTAGCGAGGTGAGTGTCCAGATTACGAACGGCACAGATTTTGAAATGCTTGTCGTTGATAACGGTCATGGAGTCGATAGCGCATTGGTAGAAGAACGTAAGAGTTCACACTTTGGATTAACTATCATGCACGAAAGAGCCGAGCGTATCGGTGGGACAGTCAAAATTGAAAGTGCCCCAGCTTCAATTTATCCGCACGGAACCGCGGTCATTCTCACGCTCAAAGCTGCCGATAGGAAGTAATCATCATGATGATTTTTTCTGTGATTCCGCTACTAGCGCTCTACTTATTTTTCCGTGTGGTTTATCCCAATTGCCGTGGCGTATGGCGTTGGCTCATTTTTCTTATTCTTGCTGCAGGCGCCAGTTTCCCGACCTATGTCGATCTTTATGGGGGAGGGATTGCCTCCCCGACTTTAGGGCGTACCGCGACGCTTTTTGGTGAAGGGCTTCTTCTTTTTTTACTGCAGACAGCGATTTTCTTTCTCATTCGTGATGGCTTTTTCGTTGCTTCGTGGATCTTTCGCCATCCGCTAAGACTTCTTAACCAAAAGAAAGTGACACTGGGGATTGTCATTTTTTCCTTTTTTGTCACGGCCTACGGACTAACGCATTCGCTTACTGACCCTGTGGTTAAAGAAGTCACCGTTTCCATTAAGGGTCTTCCGGAGGAACTTTCTGGGATGCGCATTGCGCAATTGTCGGACCTTCATCAAGCCAATGTCTTTGGCCCCGAAAGACTCGAGCGCATCGTGAGAATGACAAACGACCTTCACGCTGACTTAATTGCCATCACAGGCGACTTTGTTGATGGTAGCGTTCAAAGGCGAGGCCCAGAATTAATCGCCTTAAAAGGTTTGAGGGCGCCCCTTGGGGTTTATGCCTGCGAGGGTAATCACGAACACTATGTCGATTACGAGGGGTGGATGAGGTTTCTTCCTACAATGAATCTTACGCTACTGCGTAACGAACACCGAGTTCTCAATTACAACGGAAAAGATTTTGTCCTTTATGGCCTTACAGACCGCGCAGCAGAGCGCTTTAATCGAGAAATGCCCGACGCTGAAAAGGCGCTTTCTGGCGCACCCGACGCAGAATTTATCGTCTCGTTAGCGCATCAGCCGCGACACACGAAGTGGGTTCTTGAGACCCCAACGGATTTAATGCTTTCAGGACACACGCACGGGGGACAAACCTATCTATGGTCCCTTGTTGTTGCGGCGTTTAACAATGGCTATGTTCGAGGCCTCTATACGATCGCTCGGAGCGATGGCGGCGAAACACAGATGTTTGTGCATTCAGGAACGGGTTTTTGGACTGGATTTCTCGAGCGCATTGGAACCGATAACGAAATCGTACTTTTGACACTAAAGCGAAAATAAGAAGGAAAGAAGCGATATGGCAATACAGAATGTGGCAATTTTGGGTGCAACGGGATCAATCGGGCAAAATGCCTTAAAAGTTATCGCGCTTTATCCTGAGCGCTTTCGTGTGCACTCGATTTGCGGCGGGCACCGCGTAAAAGAATTAGCCGATTTAGCGATTCGCGTTAGGCCCGATTACGTGGGTATTGCCGATCAAACGAAAGCCGGTGTGTTAAAAGAACTCTTAAGGGCCGCGGGACTTACGCACACTGAAATTGTTGCAGGAACTGATGCCGCGAAAGAATTGGCACAAGACCCTGGGGCCGATACCGTCATTGGTGCCGTTGTCGGTGCCGCAGGTCTTGCTCCAAGCTTTGCTGCGGCCCGTAGCGGCAAACGTCTGTTGCTCGCCAATAAAGAAAGCGTGGTTTGTGGTGGCTCCTTACTGATGAATACCATCGAAAAGCATCACGCAACGCTGCTTCCTGTCGATAGCGAACACAACGCGATTTTCCAGTGTTTGGATGGGACATCAGAAACTGAAAAAGCGAAAGCGAAGATTTGGCTTACCTGCTCAGGAGGTCCCTTTCGAAGTAAGAAAGATCTCGATTTGTCGACTGTGACTCCTGAAATGGCACTGAATCACCCAACGTGGAATATGGGAAGCAAGATTTCGATTGATTCAGCTACTCTCATGAATAAGGGCTTTGAGGTTATCGAAGCGCATCATTTGTTTGGCGTTGCCCCTGAATCGATTCGCGTTGTGGTGCATCCGCAATCGGTTCTACACTCCATGGTCGAGTTTTCCGATGGGTCGGTCATCGGTCAGATGGGACCGACGGATATGCGCCTAGCGATTGCGTATTGTTTGGGTTACCCCGAAAGACTCTCGGGGCTAACAGAACGCCTTGACTTTACAAAGCTCTCGAATTTAACGTTTGAGGCGCCAGACGTAAAGCGCTTTCCGCTACTTCAGACGGCCTACGAAGCGCTTAAAGCAGGCGGCATTGCCTCCATTGTTTTAAATGCGGCAAATGAAGTGGCGGTTGCTGCCTTCTTAAATCGAAAGATTCGTTTTACAGATATCAGTCGCGTATGCCGTAAACTAGTAGAGCAATTTACTGAACACGCGCCTTCGAGCGAAGAGGATATCTTAAGCACGGACGCTGAGGCGCGGGCTCGTGCGAAGATTCTTATTTCTTACTTAGCCTAGGACCAAACTTGTGATCTCTGGACTTATTGGTTTTGTCATTGCCATTGCTATTTTGGTTGTTGTGCACGAATTCGGGCACTACATTGTGGCGCGTTTAACGGGCGTATCTGTCTTGGCGTTTTCCATAGGGTTTGGAAAGGTTCTTTATCGCCATATCGATAAAAGAGGATGCGAGTGGCGCTTGTCGGCGATTCCCCTCGGGGGATACATCAAGATGCTTTCCGAAGAAGAAAGGGAAGATCTCCAAGAGGAGTATCCGAACCGCACGTTTGATTGGGAAAAAGCCATTGAGAAAGCCAAGGCCTATAAGCGCCTTATGATTGTGCTCGCGGGACCGGCGATGAACCTCATTTTTGCTGCGTTTTTATATGCTGCACTCGCCATCAATGGGGGTTACGAAGCTTCCCCTCGCGTTGGAACGCCGCTTGCGGGCTCTCAGGCCGAAAGCGCACACGTTCAAGCAGGCTGGACAGTTACGAAAATCGGCAAGCACGAGGTTGCAACATTTAGCGACGTGAGAGCGCGTTTAAATGAAACACCGACGGGCTCTACGGTAAGCGTCTACTTTAGAGCCGAGTCTGGAGAAGGCACTTGGATTGATTTTCGTCAAGATAAAAAGGGAGAAAACACCTCCTTTCCTTTCGGAATTACGCCTTACTTTACCTCTGTGATGGTGAGCAGCATTGAACCAAATTCGCCGGCCGAATCCGTTGGTCTAAAGCCAGGCGATACAGTTCTTAGCGCCAACGGCACAAAAATCACGGATGTGATGACACTCGTGCGCCTTATTCGAGAAAGCGCCGGAAAACCGATTGAATTTGTACTAAAAAGTTCTTTGGCTGAAGGCACTCGCACGCTTTACATTACGCCCTTCTTAGACGGCACAAAAACCGGTGAAAAGCACTATCGGATCGGAGCCACTCTTTTTAGTGTCCCCGATACGGTTTACGTCAAGCACGGACCAGTTGAAGCGGTTGGGATTGGTTTTAAGCAGGTCTCGGGCTTTTCGATGCTGACAGTGAGAAGCCTAGCGCGTATGGTAACGGGAGAGGAAAGTGCCAATTCGCTCGTAGGCCCTGTGACAATCGGAAATATGGCTGGGAAAAGCTTAACCCTTGGATTTAAAGCGTTTGTTAATTTCTTAGCGATTATCTCGATAGGACTGGGGATTGCCAATCTTCTTCCAATCCCAGTTTTAGACGGTGGTCACGCGACGCTAACGCTTATCGAAATGGTTACAGGCAAAAGGCCATCCAAGCAACTCCTATCGATTTTGATGCGTATCGGGATGGGTTTGCTTCTTTGTTTAATGGCGTTTGCGCTTTTTAACGATTTTGCTCTGCTTTTCTCATGAGTAAATACGGGAAGAAACTCTTTCAATTTTGCGACTTTTGTCTAATCTGACCTGCTAGACTAGCGAGCACGCTATTCTTTGAGTCTTCATTGAAAGAGATTCAGAGAGATTTACTTTTGACTTGACGATTTTCATAGAAACGATGAGAGCACGTAAAGTATTTCAACTGACACTGATTGCTGCTGCGGCAGCTACGATGGCAACAACCTCTTTAGCCCAAGTTTTTACCATCAAAGACATTCGCATCGAGGGTATTCAAAGAACGGAACCCGGTACCGTGTTCTCTCACTTGCCGTTTCAAGTAGGTGACGAATACACGCCAGAGCGTGGCACAGAAGCGATTCACGATTTGTATGAATCTGGGCTCTTTCGCGATGTGAGCTTATCAAGTGAAGGCGACGTCCTTCTTGTAAGCGTTGTTGAACGCCCTGCGGTTGCCGCAATCGAAATCAATGGCGTCAAAGCCTTCGATAAGGATGCCGCGTTAAAGAGCTTACGAGACGTGGGGCTAGCAGAAGGTCGCATCTTTGATAGTTCCGTTTTAGATCGCGCTGAACAAGAAATTCGTCGCATGTATCTCGCGCGTGGCTTTTACGGCGTGATTGTTGAAAAGACAACGACGCCTGTGGAGCGCAATCGCCTGAAAATCTCGATTAATGTGAACGAAGGATTGGCCAGTTCCATTAAAGAAATTCGCTTTGTCGGAAATCGTGTTTTCGACTACGACGATTTGCTCGAACAGATGCAGCTGCAGCCGCATAAGTGGTCAAGCTTTTACACCAAGCGCGATATGTATTCGCGTGAAAAACTGGCTGCTGACCTTGAAACGATTCGTAGTTTTTACTTAAACCGTGGCT
>CAVEMY010000016.1:0-32193 GCA_963617005.1 Parabacteroides distasonis
GTGACGTAAATGCCATCAAAGCACGAGCAATCGAACGTATCGATTTCTGGATTAAGTTCGTGAAGCGCTCGTGGAAGATCTTCAAGCCGAAGATAAATGACCGCGTCGGCACCAATGCGTTTGGCAACTTCTTCTTCGCTTTCTCCATTGCCGCAAATCAGCTCTGAGCGTGACGGAATGTCGATTCCATAAACGTTAGGAAACATCACGCGAGGCGCGGTTGAGGCAACAAAAACTTTCTTAGCTCCTGACTGGCGAGCTAAGTCAACGATCTGTTCCATTGTTGTGCCGCGCACGATAGAGTCGTCAACGAGAAGAACGTTCTTGCCGGCAAATTCAATTGGCATGGCATTTAACTTTTGACGAACGCTTTTCTTGCGAGTCTTTTGATCGGGCATGATGAATGTGCGCCCAACGTAGCGATTTTTAATAAAGCCTTCACGGTAATCAAGGTGAAGGATGCTGGCTAATTCCTGCGCGGCAGCACGCCCTGTATCAGGGATAGGAATCACGCAATCGATTTCGTGGATATCTAGGCGTTCTTTAATCGTACGAGCGAGGAATTTCCCGAGTTGCAAGCGCGCGCCATAGACATTGATTTTGTCGATGACGCTTTCTGGGCGAGCAAAATAAATGTACTCAAAAGCGCAGGGGGTGAGTTTCGGGTTATCAGCGCAGCCTTGAGAGTAGAAGTTCCCTTCAAGGTCAACAAAGATGGCTTCACCAGCACCGATATCGCGCTCTAAGGTAAAGCCCGAGCGCCCCATTGTGACCGATTCCGAACTAAACATGTAGTCGGTTTTTCCTGATTCGCTTTTGCGTGTGCCAAAACAAATTGGTCGAATGCCGTGCGGATCACGAAACGCGACAAGACCGTGACCAGCAATCAAAGCGACACAGGCGTAAGAGCCTCGAACGGTGCAGTGCACTGTGTGAATCGCGCGAAAGAGAGCCTCAGGACTAAAGTCATTTTGTTCTGTCTCAGCAGCGAGAGCGTCAGCTAAAACGTTAAGAAGTACCTCAGAGTCACTCATTGTGAGTGTGTGGCGGTGATCGATTTTGGCAAGCTGTTCTTTGACTTCAGGTGCGTTTGTGAGGTTACCGTTATGCGCTAATAAAAGGCCAAAGGGAGCGTTCACATAAAATGGTTGGCTTTCTAGATTGTCACTTGCGCAGCCTTGAGTCGGGTAGCGCACGTGGCCGATACCTGCATTGCCAACCAAAGGGCGCATATCACGTGTGCGAAAAATCTCGCTCACCATCCCCTTAGCTTTGAAAACCGCAAACCGGTCAACTTGCATCGTGCCGATGCCAGCGGCGTCTTGCCCGCGATGCTGCAGTAAAAGCAACGCGTCGTAGAGCTCTTGATTGACGGGTGTATCCGCAAGGATTCCGACGATGCCGCACATATTTGCGCCTTTCTCTGTTGATGGGGTTTAGCACTGAGTTGATTGATTTGCACTCAGCGATGTTTTCGAAAATTTCTGATGGGCGGCATTGTACTCGAGCTTGAGGTTTTCCTACTAAGTAGAGAGACCTAGGAGATTTCCGAAAAAGCGGCAGCTTTGGCGAATTCTTTGTACTTCTTGATAACTATCTCAAGTGGAAAACAGCCAAACGCCTTAAATAAAAACAGCCAAACGCCTCAAAGTTGCGAAAAAGTCCTTATAAATCAACGGAGCCTGAAACTGTGTGTTTGGCAGGAGAACTACAGTAAAAAAAGGGAAGCGCTCCTTGTAGCAGGAGAGAAAGGCTAACTAGAAAATCCCCGTAAATCTATAGGCTGTCGTGACTCATCCGTTCATCGCTTAAGCGGTCTTTAGCAATGTAAACGGCATAAGAACCAATCGCGATACTAACGAGAATAATGCCCGTGGCAGTCGCAGCCCAGAAGCCATGTGCTCCGTAGGGGCCGCCAATAATTTCTGCGCTAAAGCCTAGCCAGCAGCCGCCACCCAGCCCGACAGACCAAAGAAGGACCCCGTAAATAACCATCGGCAAGAAGGTGACGCGATAGCCGCGAAGCGCAAAGCAACTCGTTGTCTGCAAGGCATCTGCGACGTGGAAAATGAGAGCAACTGCAAGGAGCGATTTTGCAAGATCGGCCACTGCCAAGTCTGTCGTATAAAAGTTGACAACCACATCCCGAAAGATAAATAAGCTCGAAGACGTTATTGCGGCAATGCAAAGCGCTAAACGCATCACACGAAACATCACTTGTCGAGCCATTGTCGGTGACCCAGCGCCAAGACATTGCGCCACTAAGACACTGACTGCAATGCCTAAAGAAAGGGGCACTTGGAAAATAAAGGATGTGGCATTTGAAACAATCTGGTGCGCTGCCACATCAATCGTGCCGATGCGACCGATGAGAATAGCCATCATCGCAAAGCAGCTGATTTCGAAAAACATCGAAAAAGAAATCGGCACACCAATCTTTAGGTGGGTGGCTATTGCGCTTAAGTTTGGAAGGTAAAAGCGCTGCGGGCGGAATCTATCGTAGACCTTTGCAAAGCGCCAATAGCCGTACAAAGCAAAGAGACTTAAGGTTGCGCCAAGAGCTGAGGCAATGCCAGCGCCGCCGCCTCCGAAAGCAGGTAGTCCAAATAAGCCATACATAAATAGGGCATTTAGCGGGAACTTTAAAACAAGTAACCCCACCGAAACCCACATTGTCACTTTCGGTAGATTAATCGCTGCATTAAGCGCAATGTAAGGTCTTCCGAGCATAAACGCTGGAACACTTAAGGCGCTTGCAAATAAATAGATGCGAAGCATGCGTGCGACTTCGCCTTGAGCACTGCAAAGATTGACCCAAATATCGGTTGAGGCTAGAAGCACAAAACCAATCACACTGAGGAGAATCGATAGCCAAAGGCTCTGCGTGAGTTCAAATCCGATTTTTTCGTATTTGCCCGCACCAAAGTGATGTCCTGCGATGGGGCTTAGCGACTGGATGACACCGACAAGCGTCATTAAGACCATGACAACAGTGGCGTTACCGATAGCGACCGCAGCCAAGTGATCTGCGCCTAAGCGCCCGGCCATCACCGTATCGATGGTGCCCGAGCCCATAATCGAAATGTTGGCAATAAGAATAGGGGAAGCCAAGCGCGCAATGGCTCGATAACCGATATCGGGTTTAGCAAGCACAGCGGTTTGTGTCATACGAAAAACTACTTCACATCCTTATTGTGGTTGGCAACACTCACTAACCCTCGGATTCCGTAAGGAGACTCCACGGGTCGTGTTGCGGGTTCATCTTTAACAAAAGCCTGGCCGCTAACAATTGAGCGCAGGCTTTCAAAATCGAGAATCTGCACGTGCTTTTGATTGACGATGATGAGATTATCGGTTGTAAAGCGCGACAAGACGCGACTGACCGTTTCAAGCTTTAGCCCCAAGTAAGAGCCAATCTCGGCTCGCGTCATACGTAAAACGAATTCGCTACGTGAGTAGCCGCGTTGCTCAAAGCGCTGCGAGAGATTGAGAATAAACGCCGCAATTCTTTGCTCAGCGTGCATCGATCCTAAGAGCAAAAGAACGCCATTTTGGCGAATGATTTCTCGCGAAAGAAGACGCTCGAAATGCTGGGCAACCGCTGGGGCGTTCACCGCCGCATCACAGAGTCTTTTATAGGAAACCACACAGATTTCTGTGTCTTCTAGGGCAATCATGTCGCTTGAATAGACGCCATTGGCCAGGCCATCGAAACCGACAATGTCGCCAGACATATAAAACATCGTCACCTGTTCGCGGCCGTCGCTTGCGAGAACCGATCCCTTTAAGAAACCAAGGCGCACAGCGTAAAAGGCTTCAAAGGGGTCGCCGGCCCGATAAAGAGCTTCGCCGCGACGAATGCGACGACGGGTTGTAATGAGCTCTTCGATGCGCTCGACTTCTTTAAAGTCAAGGCCTTCGGGTAAGCAGAAGTCACGCAAACTGCATGTCGAACAAACGATGCGTATGCCGCATGCCGATGATCCTGATGTATGTAACATGCTCGCAGCCCCTTTCTTGCCGAATGATTTCGGTCTCGTATTCTCTTTTTTTAGCGAGAGTGCTTTTTCCAATAAAAAAGCGTTCCCCTTTCTTCCCTTGGCGTTAAGATTATTGGGCTTTCCCGCTTTTCTCTTGATTGCTAAGAGCCTCGGGGGCAAGTCGGTATAATCAGCGCCAATCGATTCGGCTTCTAAGCCTTGTGGCATAAGGCTTTTTGGCCTATTGCATCAAAGCGTAACCGAGTCGGATTTGACGAAAGTCAATTGATTATAATCAATTGGAAAAGTTCAAACAATGCCCTTCGTAAGAGTTTTTTCCATTTAACGAAGTGCCTAGGAGTGTAAATCGTGACAGATCCCAATCTAAGTGGCGTTGAGTTGCCTGATGCCGATTTATGGCGCAAATTCGATGTGCCAGCGCCTCGCTATACGTCCTACCCAACAGCAGACCGTTTTGGTCCTGCGGTGGGGGTGGCCGAATACAAAAAGGCACTCACAACTCGTGATTCAAAAAAAGGCCTTTCGGTTTACACGCATATTCCTTTCTGCGCCGATGTCTGCCTATATTGCGGCTGTAACAAGATTGTCACGCGCGACCACACCAAGGCCGATGAATACCTTGATGTCGTTTTAAAGGAAGCGGACCTCGTGAAAGAAGTCCTGACGGGTAAGACATCGCTCTCGCAACTACACTGGGGCGGAGGATCGCCGACATTTTTAAATCCTGAGCAAATCTCGCGGCTCCTTAGTGGGATTCGCGAGAGATTTCCTTTTGAAAAGGATGCAGAGATTTCCGTTGAGGTTGACGCTAGGACGTGTAGTGCAGAAAAGGTAAGAACTTTTGCCTCCCTCGGATTTAACCGCATGAGTTTGGGTGTTCAGGACTTTAATCCTGAGGTCTTAAAGGCTGTGAACCGCTTACAAACCTACGAAATGATTCGCGACGTGTTGCAGGAGGCGAGGGCCTCGGGCTTTCACTCGGTAAACATGGATCTCATTTACGGTTTACCCAAGCAGACTCGGGAAAGTTTTGCCAAGACCATTGAAAAGGTGATCGAACTCTCCCCAGACCGCATTGCGCTTTATCACTACGCGCATCTACCCAATATCTTTAAGGCGCAAAGACGCATTGTGCCCGCAGACCTCCCGAGTACACCCGAGAAAGTCAACATCATGTTTGATGCGATTCGTGCGTTAACGAGTAACGGCTATCGCTATATCGGAATGGATCACTTTGCTAAAGATACCGATGAGCTCTCCATTGCGCAACGTAACGGCACGATTCAGCGCAATTTCCAGGGGTATTCGACGCAAGCCGAGTGCGACATGGTCGCTTTAGGTTCAAGCGCAATCTCCTATGTGGCAAACACCTACGCGTGTAATCCCCGTGAGATTGAACCGTACTATGAAGCAATCCGAGAGGGGCATTTGGCCACATCTCGCGGCTTTGTGTTAAGCGAGGAAGACATTTTGCGGCGCACGGTCATTATGACGATTATGTGTCGCTTTGATTTGGTGAAAAAAGAAATCGAAGAGGAATTCGGTATCGATTTTGATGCGACCTTTGCCTATGAATTAAAGAAGTTGCAGCCCTATGTGCATCATGGATTGGTGGAACTTACCGACGAAAGGATTACCGTCAGTCCCAAGGGCAAGATGTTTGTGCGAGCGGTGGCGATGCAGTTTGATCGCTACCTACGAGAATCCAATCGTGCAGGTGGTTACTCAAGAATCGCCTAGATAAAAAGGACGAAAACGATGTCCGATATCACTTTCTATTGGCATGACTACGAGACCTTTGGATTAAATAGAAGGCTCGATCGCCCTGTGCAGTTCGCAGGTCTTAGAACCGATGAAAATTTTGTGGCACAAGGAGAACCCGATGTCTGGTACTGCGAAACAAGCCCAGATTATTTACCGAATCCTGAGGCGTGTTTAGTCACGGGCATTACGCCACAGGTTGCGCACGCTAGGGGAGCGATAAAGGAAGCGGATTTTGCCGATCGCATTGAAAAGGTTTTCACAACTCCTGAGACGATTTCTATTGGATATAACAGCCTACGCTTTGACGATGAAGTCACGCGCTTTCTTTTCTGGCGCAACTTAAAAGATCCTTATGCGCGTGAGTGGATGAATAGTTGCTCGCGTTGGGACTTGTTTCCTTTTGTGCAGGCGGTGTGGGCACTTAGACCCGATGGAATAAATTGGCCAGAGGTCATTGACGAAGACGGCAAAAAACGCGTCTCCTTTCGCTTAAGTGAACTAAGTGGCGCGAATCACTTAGAGCACACGCACGCGCACGATGCGTGTAGCGACGTGTATGCCACGGTGGCTCTCGCGAAACTTATCGCCACCAAGCAACCCAAACTCTGGCAGTGGGCCCTAGAGAATCGCTCAAAGGAAGCAATTAGTCGAGCGTTTTCTTTTACTACGGGTGGTAACCCCGTTGTTTATATCGATCGGCTCGCAGGACAAGAGCGCGGCTTTATTCGCGTACTTTTCCCCATTTGGCAAAAAGGGCCACGCACTGACATCGTCGCTTGGGATTGCTTTGAAGACCCAAGCATTCTCACTGCGTTAAGTAGTGAAGAAATTGAACGTCGTGCTTGGCATCGAAGTGAATTGGAAGAGGGTGTGGCTCCCATCCCACTCATGAAAGTGAAGCTTTCGAAATTCCCGTTTGCCTGCCCGAGTCTTTCTGTTTTAAAGCAAAGCGCCGTAAAGCGCTTCGGTATTGATCTAGAGAGGATTTCGCATAATATTGACCTCTTGCGTGAGATTCTCCCTGAGATTCAAGAGAAGGTGAAAGTCGCCTCCGCAGACAAACACGATGACACGGTTCTTGATGTGGACGCGTCGCTTTATTCGGGATTTCCGACGGACGCGGATAAGCATCAGATGCTTCGCTTAGCAAAGATGACGCCAGAGGAGATTTCTCAAGCGCAGAAAAAAGGTGAGATTCGTTTTGCTGATGAGCGTCTAGCAGAACTTCTTTGGCGAAAACGCGCTCGCAATTGGCCAGAAACCCTAAGTGAAGCAGAACGCATTCGTTGGAAGGCGTTTTGTAGCGCACGATTAAAAGGTCTTCTTGAAGGGACGCTGAGCCTAAATCAGTATTTTGAAGAAATTGACAAAGCCGCTGAAAAAGACTGCGAAGCGACTGAAAAGGGTGCTTTAACGGATGCACAGTTTGAAGCGCGGCAACAGGTTTTAGATGACTTATATAACTGGGGCGAGTATGTTGCGTCTCAGACCACAGTCACTGAAGAAGGAGAAGAAAATGGCTAGTGAAAAGAAAGTTGCCTTTGTCGGCTTGGGCGTCATGGGTTACCCGATGGCAGGACACCTAGCCAAAGCCGGCTTTGACGTTGTTGTCTTTAATCGCACACACGCGAAGGCCGAGAAATGGGTCTCTGAATTCGGTGGCGCTAGTGCTCAAACTCCAAAGGATGCCGCCAAAGACCGCGACGTTGTCTTTGTTTGCGTCGGGAATGATAACGACGTGCGTAGTGTCGTTTATGGTGAGGCGGGAATTCTCGCAGGCCTTAAAGAAGGTGCCGTCTTAGTCGATTGCACAACGGACTCAGCGGCGCTGTCTCGTGAGCTTTCGGAAGCCTGCCACAAGCAAGGCTGTGGCTTTGTTGATGCACCGGTTTCTGGCGGTCAATCGGGCGCTGAAAATGGGACGCTCACTGTGATGGCTGGGGGCGATGCATCTGACTTCGAGAAAGTTCAGGGCGTTATCAAGGCCTTTTCTAGCGCCATTACCCATATGGGTCCAGCGGGAAACGGGCAACTGACGAAAATGGTCAATCAGGTTTGTATTGCAGGGGTGCTGCAGTCACTATCTGAAGGGATTGCTTTTGGCATGAACGCGGGCCTAGATATGGATCTCGTTTTAAAGGCGATTTCCAAAGGATGCGCTGGATCTTGGCAAATGGACAATCGCACCAAAACGATGGTTGAGGGACGTTTTGATTTCGGTTTTGCCGTTGACTGGATGTGTAAAGACCTCGGGATTGCACTAGCGGAAGCCGAAAGAAACGGCTCCGAGATGCCGCTTACGCGACTAGTGGATAGTTACTACGTAAAACTACATAGTCAGGGCGATGGCCGTATGGATACGTCGGCTCTTATTAAACTCTTGCCACGAAAGAAAGCCTAAAGTTGTTTTAGGGTTTTAATTCAATCGTAATCCAAAAATTATGGCGCAAGAAATTGCGCCATAAGTGTCTAGAAAACTCTTAATTTTCAAATCATTCAAGCCTGCCGCAGAGGATAGTGCAGCAGGCTTGAAGGAGCAAAACTTGTACTAGAAATTAGGAAGCTTTGTAGGCCAAGAAAATCAACACAACAGCAACGCCACCGGCGATGCACAATGCGATGAGATCTAGGGTGTTGTCAATCGGGAACATGGTCTTCTCCTTGCGTGTTTTAACTACGTATTTTCCACGTAGTAGACTTTAGAAAATATTTCGTTTTTACGAAATTGTGGTTTTACGCTAAGTAGAAAACGCAATATGGCTCATAGCGGTCTGAAACACTTACCGATAATCTTGAGTCAGTCGTTTTTTTAGTATTTATATGCCTCGTTTTTTTAGTCGAATCTTTGCCCTGTGTGCTGGTTTACTCTGCGCCGCAACGGGTTTTTGTGTGGATCCCTCTGTCAATTGGGTCATTGGCGTCCTAGATAGCTCGATGCCCAAAATGCAGTGGGTCATCCGTGATTCCTTTCACAAAATCGACCCAATTTATACGGACCGGCGCCTCGTTGTGCGGCAATTGCCTGCGGAAGCCATCTATGAGGCCGTTCGCAATCAGTCGCTTGACTTCGTGTGCGCAAGCCCGCAAGTGATAAGCGTCTTAGAGCGCTATTACGGCTATGAGCTACTGGCTTCCCTTTATCAAAAAAAGGAAGGCGCCTCTCAGAGTAACGACCAATTTTTCTCAGAAACAAGCGCCCTTGTTTTTACGAAAAAGGGAGCGAATTCTTGGGAAAAACTGCGTGGTAAAACAATCGCTTTAATTGAGCACGATATCCCTGATACGGAGCTTTTACTTCTTGAGGAACTGCGGGAAAAGAATTTCTCCAAAACCGATGCTTGGAGCTATGTGCGCTATCCCGTTCTTGAAGACGCGGTGCGCACCTTAAAAAATGGGAGTGTTGAGGCGCTGGCGATTTCCTCTTGTCTATATCGTGAAGTCAATGCCAAGATTTTTGCTGACTTCGATTTGATTCCGCCCGATATTGGCGATGGGGGAAAAGGGTCATTGACGCCGCACTCAACGCCGCTTTATCCAGGTTGGGCATTTGCTTCGAGCATTCGCGTCAATCGTAAGACGGGCGAAGAATTTGCGAAGGCCCTTCGTGCCTTTGACTTTTCGAGTACGGTAACGTGGGATACGGCACGCGATTACACCAAGGTCCATAGAGCGCAGGAAGAGTTGCAGTTTGAGCCGTATTTGAAGTTCCAACGCATCTCAGCCCTTGAATTTATCCGTGAGCACATCCTCTGGTTCTTTGCTGCGATGGCGCTCGTTTTAGGACTTATCTTGCGTGTTCTACTAAAAGAGCGCACCGTAAGACGCCTGACGGTGGAATTGATGCACGCGATGCAAAAGGAAAGAATCTCAGAAAAGCGCTTTGAAGAACTCGAACACATCGCAAGCGTCTCTCAGATTTCAAGTATTGTGGCCCACGAATTAAGGCAGCCCTTGGCAGCGGTCACAAACTTCGCGATGGGGATTCGGCGTCGCGCCAATAACAATACCTTAACGCCCGATTCGCTTGACTTTGCCTTGGGAAGAATCTTGCAAGAAAACGAGCGCGCGAGTGCCATCGTTGATCACGTGAGAAACTACGCCAAGCGTCACGAAAAGCAATCCGAAGAAATCCAACTTTCCACTCTCATGAGTAAAGCGGGCTTGGGGCTTGAACTCAAATCCGATGAGCGCGTGAAATTTACCGTCGAAGGCGACCCCAAATTCCGAGCCGATGCCCTTGAGATGGGACTTGTGATTCGTAATCTCGTGAAAAACGCCGTTGAGGCAGTCGGCAACAACCCCAATGGTCGCATTGATGTGGATTTAAGAACAATCGAGAATCACATTGTCTTTACGGTCTCAGATAACGGGCCGCTTTCAAGCGATAAGGATGTCGAGAAGCTGAAGATTCCGATGCGCTCGGAAAAAGGCGAAGGGTTGGGTTTAGGACTTTCGATTGCGAGCAAGATTGTCGAGTCCTATGATGGAACAATTGAATTTGAGCGGAACATTCCGCATGGCTTAAAGGTAACAGTGAAGTTTCCCTTAAAAAAGGAGTAGTTGAATGGATGCACGTAAATCACGGGCGGTGGTTCGCATCGTCGATGACGATAAGGGAGTCAGAGACTCCTACAAATACTTAATCGAGGGCGAAGGTTGGCTCGTGCGTACGTATACGAGTGCCGAGGATTTTCTTCAAAACGATGACCCCACAGTCCAGGGCTGCGGCGTTTTTGATGTGAGAATGCCTGGATTAAGTGGTCTTGAGTTGCAAGCTAAACTCGCGCAACGCTCCACGCAACTGCCTGTCATTCTGGTATCTGCCCACGGCGATATTGAAATGGCCGTGAAAGCCTTAAAGCAGGGCGCGATGGACTTCTTATGTAAACCCGTTGTCGATGAGAAACTGCTTGAAGCGATTGACAGGGCTGTTGAAAAGAGTTTTTCTGATACGCAAGAGCAAATTGAAAATAGCAAAATTATCGACTGCTGGAATTCACTGAGTCGCCGTGAGCGAGAAGTGGCACTTCTTGTTTACGAGGGATTGATGAATAAAGTGATTGCCGATCGCATGAATATTGCCGAAAGAACCGTTCAGGTTCATCGCGCGAATCTTTGCCAGAAGTTGGGCGTTCGTAATGCCGTCGGCATCTCCAAGTGCTTAAATCAACTCATTCAATTAGGCGTTCACATTCGAGAGTAGGACTTCGGTTTTTTTAGAAGGGTTTTTTAAGGCGTCAGAAGCGGTAAGTTTCTGGCGCCTTAGAGTTTTAGGCAGAAATTTAGGACAAAAAGGCAAAGAAACGAAAAAGGCTCTTTTTAGAATTTTTCTGAAAAAAACGGTGTCCGAAGTGTTGGGCACAAGCGATAACTCTTTAAGAAGGATGTTTTATGCCTACATCTCGACGTAATTTAATTGGTGCCGCAACGGTATTAGGTTTAGGAGGGACAAGCGCGATGGCAAAACTCATTACAACAAATGTTCAGGGATCAAGCCCAGTGATTGGCAGCAAACAAGTGACAGAAGTGAAGGCAGGCGTAACAGCCGCCAAGGTCTTTTTCACAAAGCACATTGATGCCGAGCACTTAATTCGCCTTTACCGCCTCATTAATAGCGAAATCTACGGCAAGGTCGCGATTAAATTACACACGGGCGAACGGCACGGGCCCAATATCTTGCCGCGTGATATGGTCAAAGCGTTTCAAGCACAAGTGCCCGAAAGCACCATCGTTGAAACCAACACACTTTATAAGGGCGACCGCTACACGACAGAAGACCATTTAAAGACGCTTGAAATTAATGGTTGGACCTTCTGTCCTGTGGATATTATGGATGCGAAGGGAACTGTGAATCTTCCTGTGCGGGGTGGCAAACACTTAAAAGAAGTGTCGATGGGTGGCACGATTGTCAATTACGACTCGATGGTTGTGTTGACGCACTTTAAGGGCCACGCAATGGGCGGCTTCGGGGGCTCGATGAAAAACATCGCCATCGGGTGCGCTGACGGCCGTATTGGTAAGCAGCAAGTTCATGGTGTAAGCGACGTGTCGCTCCCTTGGAATGAGTGGCCAGCAAAAGAACACCTAATGGAAACGATGGCAGAGTCTGCGAAAGCCACCTGCGACTTTTTCGGTAAGAAGATTTGCTTTATTAATGTCATGCGTCGGATGTCAGTCGATTGCGACTGCGCAGGGTTAAGAGCGGCTGAACCAACGATTCCTGATGTGGGCATTTTGGCCTCGACCGATATTCTCGCCATTGACCAAGCCTCGATTGACTTGGTGTTTCGCATGACGCACAAAGAAAACCATGATTTGGTCGAGCGCATTGAATCGCGCCACGGATTGCGGCAGCTTTCTTATATGCGAGAACTCAAGATGGGTAATCCCAACTACGAATTAATTTCCATTGACGACTAACAAAAACATTTGAGGGACTCTTTGAGGGGCGATGCCCCTCATTTTTTTGCTTTAAAAAAACGAAGAAAAGGGATTCAAGAGAATGTGAGTGAGAATCTTTCTCAGAGAAAACCACGATTTTTCAAATAATTTATTGAGCTTATTGCAAGTTCTTATATCACCTGCCTATAATGCCGCGAATGAGAATCATTCTCACCTAATAATTTGTCGTTTTTTTGGAGAAAAAGATGCGCATTAAGGACATGCTGCCCGGGCAAAACGCGAAGATCGTGGCCTTCACACGTGGTGCAGCAGAGTATAGGCAGCGCCTTTTGATGCTCGGTTTGGTGCCGGGAACCCAGTTTGAATTGCAACGTTTGGCTCCATTGGGAGACCCCGTGGAGATTAAGGTGCGTGGTAGCTTAGTGAGCCTTCGCAAGGGCGAAGCTGACGTCATGGACGTGGAGGTCGCCTAAGCATGAAGCACACCATCTGTATTGTCGGGAATCCCAACTGCGGAAAGACAACACTATTTAATGCGCTCACGGGCGCACATCAGGATGTCGGCAATTGGCCTGGCGTTACTGTTGAAAAGAAGGTTGGTCACTTTAGTAACGAGGGCGAAGATTTCGAACTCGTCGATTTGCCAGGTATCTATTCTCTGACAACGGTTTCGAAAACCGGCGAAGACGAACGCGTTGCACGCGACTACATCTTAAGCCACGAAGCTGAGGCTGTGATTAACATCGTTGATGCCTCAAACTTGGAGCGCAATCTTTACCTTACGGCGCAATTAATCGAGATGCGCGTACCCGTGATGATTGTTGTCAACATGCTCGATGTGGCGAAAAAGCGCAAGATTGAAATTCGCACCGAAGAGCTCTCGAATATGCTCGGGTGCCCCGTGGTGGGAATCGTCGCTTCTCGCGAGCAGGGCGTTGTGGCGCTTAAAGAGATGATTTCGGCCTTCGTTGCCAATCCCTCTTTACCGAAATTGACGCTTCCTTATGCGCCTGAAATCGAAAAAGCGCACGAAGAAATCGAAGAGCAGATTGTCGAAATTAAGACAATTAACCCGCACTGGCTTGCCATCGAATTGCTCGAAGGCGCCAATGGGGCGCGTGAGCTTATTCCGGCAAACGTTCGCGAACGCGTGATGCCGATTATCGAAAAAACAGAAAAGAATTTCGATGGCAATTTGGATATTGCTGTTGCAGACGCTCGCTATAAGTTTGTTGCGGATGTGAGCGCTAAGGTCATTCACCACATTGGGGAATTGCCAACGACTCTCACAGATAAGATCGATAAGATTGTTTTAAACCGCGTCTTGGGTTTCCCAATCTTTCTATTCATTATCTACTGCATGTTCCTCTTTACGCAGAACTTAGGGTCTGCGTTCATTGACTTCTTCGATATTTTGGTCGGAGGCGTCATGGTCACAGGTTTTGGTGAACTGTTGGAATCAATCGGTGTGCCAGAAATTGTGAAGGTTGTTTTAGCCGATGGCGTGGGCGGGGGCTTACAGACCGTATCGACCTTCATCCCTGTTGTGTTCTTCCTCTTTTTCTTCTTGGCTATTTTGGAAGACTCGGGCTACATGGCGCGTGCTGCCTTCGTGATGGATCGCTTAATGCGCTTCTTAGGATTGCCTGGTAAAGCGTTCGTGCCGCTTATTGTTGGCTTCGGGTGTAACGTCCCGGCTGTGATGGCAACACGTACGATGGACCGTGTGACAGATCGCGTTTTGACTGTCTTGATGGCTCCCTTTATGAGTTGCGGCGCAAGACTACCGGTCTATGTGCTTTTTGCTGTGGCATTCTTTCCGACAAATGGCCAGAACCTCGTTTTTGGTCTTTACTTAATCGGGATCTTTGCTGCGGTTCTCACAGGCTTTTTAGTGAAAAAACTCATCTTGCCTGAAGCCTCGGGATCATTTGTGATGGAAATTCCGCCGTATCACATCCCGACCGTGAAGGGCGTTTTAATCCGCACTTGGGATCGCTTAAAAGGATTCGTGTGCCGCGCAGGCCGTGTGATTGTTGTGCTTGTGGCGTGCCTTTCGATTCTGAACTCCTTGGGTACGGATGGCAGTTTCGGTAACGAAGATAGTGACCGTTCAGTTTTAAGTGAAATTGGTCGCACGATTTCTCCGATTCTTTCTCCGATGGGTGTGACGCAAGAGAACTGGCCCGCGGCTGTCGGCGTCTTCACAGGCGTCTTAGCCAAGGAAGCCGTCATCGGTACGATGAATTCTCTTTACGAATCGATGGCCCGTGCAGAAAACGCCAAGGAAGAAGCGGAAGAATCTGAACCGTGGTCCTTTACGGCTACTCTTTCTGAAGCGTGCTCAACGGTTGCAGATAACTTAGGGTCACTCGCGGATTCTTTATTAGATCCCTTAGGCATTAAGTCGGCTGAAGACGAAGCCGCAGAATCGATTGCTGAACCCTCGCAAGCCACGGGAGCAGACATGATGCGTAAGCTCTTTGGTAGTGAGACGGCAGCGTTTGCTTACCTCTTACTGATTCTTCTTTATATGCCGTGCGCCGCTGCAATGGCCGCCATCTGGAATGAAGTGGGAACAGCGTGGACAATCTTTGTTGCCGCCTGGACTACGCTCTTAGGGTATTCAGCTGCAACGATCTTTTATAAGGTGGGAACCTTCGGAGCCGATCCGACGGGGGCGATCTTTGCGATAGTCCTTTGCTTAGCGTCTCTTGCGGCTGTGCTTCTTATCATGCGTCGAGTCGTTCAATCGATGCGTGCGAAGGCGCCGAAAGTCATCGAGATTCACCACGCTTAATTGGGAGGCTGTCACTTATGGGATCTATTTTGGATATGGCCCGTCTCATTAAAGAAAAGGGCGCTGTAAGTGAACCCGACTTGGCCCGTGAATTGCACACCAATGAAGAGGTTGTTGCAATGATGGGTGAGCGCTTGGCTCAAAAGGGCCAAGTGCGCCTTGAAGTGCGACACCGTGCGTGCAAATTCAATTGCGGCTGCGGGGGATCAGACACCCGTTACTGGGTATCGGGATCTGCCGCGTAAATGAGCGGCCAACGTGGTTTGGCAGTAAATCCATAACGAAGCGTAGCGGCATGCCGCTGCGCTTTATTCATATTTTTAAGCCTCTCTAATCCGGCGATAGCAATCATGGCGCCATTGTCAGTGCAGAGATTGAGCGGCGGAAAGAAAACTTCAGCGCCCCGTCTTTTGGCTGCAGTAATAAGGCCCTCTCGAAGTTGCTTATTCGCAGACACCCCGCCTGCGACAACAAGCCTCTTGATGCCAGTTACCTTGATCGCTTTCATCGCTTTAGTAACAAGCACTTCAACCACAGCATCCACAAAGCCTCGCGCTACATCGCATCGAAACGCGGGGTCTTCTGCGTTTTCTGCCTTGGTAACTGCCGTGAGTACCGCAGTCTTTAATCCAGAAAAACTCATATCTAGCGTTGCACTGTGAAGCATGGGGCGCGGGAAAACGACAGCTCCTGGCTTTCCCATGTCAGCTAAGCGAGACACTGCCGGTCCCCCTGGATAGCATTCCCCTAATAGTTGCGCCGTTTTATCGAACGCTTCTCCTGCGGCATCATCGAGTGTTTCGCCTAAAAGGGTGTATTTCCCGAATGAGTCCACGCGCATAAATTGGGTGTGGCCACCAGAAACCAAAAGCGCAATAAAGGGAAATTCGGGTTTGGGCTCAGCAAGTCTTGCTGAAAGTAAATGGCCTTCCAAGTGGTGGACACCGATCACAGGAACTTTAAGCGCATAGCCAATGGCGTGCGCAACAGATATGCCAACTAAAAGGGCTCCTGCGAGTCCTGGGCCTTCGGTCACCGCAACGGCATCGAGTTCTTCTTTCGTAACGTGCGCTTTATCCAATACTTGATCGACAAGGACAACGGCGCGACGAATATGGTCGCGGCTTGCAAGCTCAGGGACCACTCCCCCGTAAGCGCGATGCATATCAATCTGTGTGTGAATGGCGTGGGCGAGGACCCCTTTTTCGCTATCGATTAAAGCGACGCCTGTTTCATCACACGAACTTTCAATACCTAGAACTTTCATCTTTGAGAAGTTAAAAACGGTTTCCATACGGCAGTGTACGCATACTACACTTGATGCCAACCTTACGCCGTAAATCGAGGCGATTGGCGCGCGGCATTTCTTTTGCGAAGTCTTCTTTCTCTTTTTGCATAATCGATAGGGACTTTGCCGTATTTTGAGCGCAAAGCCTTTATGGCAAAATGCATTGCGTATTTTTTAGAAATGTTGCGAATGGTTTTGCCTGAGACGCAAGCGAAGAAAAAACGCTTGAAGGCGTTTTTAAAGATTAGTTTAGGTTTAAAAAAGAATATTCGAAATAAAGGAGAGTGAACCATGCAAAGTGTTTTGCCATGGATTGGAGTTGCTATTTTGTTTTTGACTGGCTGGGCCATTGTCAAAAAGTACCAAGTCAATATGGTGCTTTTCTTAGGCGGCTTAGCGTTAAATATTCTCGCCGTCTTAAGTGGCGTTGATTCCATCCTTCCGAAAAATGTCGCTTCCACCGGTTTCATTGGTTTTGACTTTATGGAACTCTTGCGCGCGATTTCTCGTACGCAGGTTGCTGGCGTCGGTTTCATCATTTTGGTTTCAGGAGGCTTTGCGGCCTACATGCAAGCGATCGGCGCCTCCGAGCGCTTTGTGACGGTTTGCGCGAAACCCTTATCGAGCATTAAGAACCCGTATTTAATCTTGGCTGCGGTCTTTATCTTCGGACACTGCTTAGGGCTCGTGATTGTTTCCGCTGCCGGTCTTGCGATGTTGATGGTTGTGACGGTTTATCCGTTGATTATCCGTGTGGGGTGCTCGAGCTTAGCGGCGGCAGCTGTGATTGCAAGCGTCTTATGTATCGGATACGCGCCCGCGTCTGGCATGGCTGTGATGGCAGCAGGTCTTGTTAACCTTGACCCAATCGAATACCTCGTTCACTATCAATTGCCGATGGCGGTTCCCGTTGTTCTTGCCATGGCCGTCAGCCACGTTTTCGTGCAGTACTACTTTGATAAGAAAGATAACGTCAAAGGCGAAACACTTGACTTAAAAGAATTGGAAGGCAAGCGCCAAGAGTTAGAAAAGACGCCAGCGATTTACGCGATTCTTCCGATTGTTCCTATCGTCCTTTTGCTGATCTTCAATAAGATGGTCTTTAAGACCGTGACGATGAATGTCGCAACGGCGATGTTTGTTGCGTGGTTCCTTGCCTTCTTACTCGACCTCGTTGTGCGTCATGATGTGAGAAAGTCTTTTGAACTTTCCTTCGCTCTCTTTAAGGGCATGGGAAATATTTTGACAAGCACGGTTGGACTGATTTTTGTCGCCGCTTTCTTTGCGACGGGTTTGCAAAACATTGGCCTTGTGACAATGCTCATCAACGGCGCGAAAAACATCGGACTCGATGTCACGGGAACGGGCGTCTTGCTTTCGGCTGTCATTGGTGTTGTGACCGTCTTGACGGGTTCTGGCGTTGCGGCCTTCACAAGCCTTGCGCACATTATTCCTGATGTTGCCAAGCAGCTCGGAACCGATGGCATCACCATCATGCTCATGATGCATACGGCGAGCGAAATGCTTCGTGCAATTTCGCCCGTGGCCGGTGTCATCATCATCGTCGCTGGCTTTGCGAAGGTAAACCCCTTAACGATGGTCAAACGCACAACAATTCCCTGCTTAGTCGGTTACGTGACAATGCTCATTGTTGTGGCGTGCTTCTTTTAAAGGAAGGGTTTTATGACAATCGAATTAACAGGAGTTTTGACGGGGAGTGTTGTTGAGCACACCCCAGAGACGCTTGCAAGAACGTGGGATGAAGCGTTACTTATCTTGCCGCAGGGTAAAGGGAGCGAACCGATTGTGACGACTCCCTCTGAGGCGAAAGTAACGGAAAAGTTTCCCGTTGTTCTTTTCTCGCACGGGAGTTCTGGAATCACGCCGGCGATTCGTGAATTTGCCGCTTGGCTTGCTACGGACCTTGGTGTTGCGACAGTGATTCCCGATTCGACGAAAACGGAGAATCGTCTCGCGTATTCGTCTCCTGTGGCGCGCGATGCGTATGAAAAGATTCACGCGATGCGATTAGCTGAATTAATCTATGCCTCTTTGCAGTTAAAGAGTGCCGCGTGGTTTAACGGCAACTACGTTGTTGCCGGAACAAGCGAAGGCGGTGTTGCTGCCGCCCGCTTTGTCGCTGATAAAGATGCCTTAGTAGAGAAGGGAAAGATTATTTTCTCGTGGTCTTGTGAAGCCAATTACTTTGTTGAGGCTCCAGGCAATGTTTTTGGTAAGGATCAACCTGTGCTCTCTGTGATGAGTCTAAATGACAAGTACTTTGGCACGGGAAACTCTTACCTCGATAATCCGAAAGCTTACGGCTATCCGCACGAAGCTTTAAAGGATAATCCGTGTGCGGCTTTGGTTCTCATTCCCGAAGCTCCCCACACACTTTTAAACTTAGTTCAGACGCACGGCGCAGTCGCTGCATTTCTTAGCCGCGTGTTTGGATAAGGGTAATTTTTAAACCTAAAACGAAAAGGAAAAACCTATGAAACTCGGAATGGTCGGTTGGCGCGGCATGGTTGGCAGCGTCCTTATGGGAAGAATGCGTGAAAACAATGATTTCTCTTATGTGGACACAACAACATTCTTCTCGACATCGGCCGCTGGTAAAGCTGCTCCGAGTGGCATTGCTAACGCGAATCCCGTTTTAGAGGACGCCACAAGTATCGAGGCACTTTCTCAGTGTGACGTAATTATCAGTTGCCAAGGCGGCGACTACACCAAGGCAACACATCCGAAGTTGCGTGAAAGCGGCTGGGATGGCTACTGGATTGATGCGGCAAGTTCCCTTCGTATGAAAGAAAATGCTGTCATTATTCTCGATCCCGTCAATCGCGCCGTAATCGACAAGAGCCTAGCCTCTGGCATCAAGGATTACATTGGTGGCAATTGCACCGTCTCTTTGATGTTGATGGCTTTGGACGGTTTGGTAAAGGCCGGTTTAATCGAGTGGGTAAGTTCGATGACCTATCAGGCCGCAAGTGGCGCAGGTGCAAAGAACATGCGCGAACTTTTAAGCCAGATGGGATTTTTAAATGCGTCTGTCGCAGACATGCTCGCAGATCCCCACTCCTCGATTCTTGATATCGATCGAACAGTAAGCGAAGCATTCACGAAACCTGATTTCCCGAAGGCTGCGTTCGGTGCCCCCTTAGCCGGTTCCCTTATCCCATGGATTGATTCTGACTTGGGTAACGGTCAGTCTCGTGAAGAGTGGAAGGGCGGAGCGGAAGCCAATAAGATTTTGGGCTTACCTGAAAACGGGAAACCCGGTTCTCTTACCGTTGAAGGGCTGTGCGTGCGAGTTGGCAGTATGCGCTGCCACAGTCAAGCGCTTACGATTAAATTGAAAGAAGACGTCTCTTGCGAAGAAATTGAAGCGATGCTCGATAAAGCCAATGAGTGGGCCTACGTGGTTCCCAATCATAAGGAAGAATCGATTGCTGAACTTTCTCCGGCGAAGATTTCTGGGACACTTCGTATTCCTGTTGGCCGCATTCGTAAGCTTGCGATGGGCCCGAAATACATCAGTGCCTTCACAGTGGGCGACCAACTCCTTTGGGGTGCAGCAGAGCCCTTGCGCCGTATGTTGCGCATCCTTGTAGAAAGCAAAGCGTAGTTTCCAAAAAGCGCTTCAAACGCTAAAGCAATTTAGCTTTGAAGCGCTGCACTCATAAATTGCACGACGTGTTTCATCTCATCGGCAACAACTTCGTGCTCCATGTTGTACTCGCGCCAGACAAGCGTATCGATATGCTTTTCGATAAAGTCGGCTGATTTGCGCGCAACAACGGGATTAATCACCGAATCAAAGGCGCCGTGCGCCACAAAGAAAGGCGTCATCTTTCCTGCGGGCGTAATGTCGTTTTCGAGAATCTGCGGCGCAGGTAAATAGCCCGATAAGGCAATGACACCGGCTAAGGTGCGTGCTTGCCGCAGGCCACTATAAAGAGCCATCGCCGCGCCCTGCGAGAAGCCACCTAAGAAAATCGTTTCCGCTGGTGTCCCTTGGCTTACGATTTGATTGATGATCTGTGAGATCTTTAAGTGCATGGCTTTAAGCCCTGGGAGGTCTTCAGGCTCTTCACCAATACGCGTTAAGACGTCATACCACGCCGTTGTCGTGGCGCCCGCCTGGACGGTAATCGGGCGCTGCGGAGCGCGGGGAAGAATAAAGTGCGACTCGGGGCCCCCGAAGTCAACAATTTCTTTGGCGAAAGGAGCGAAGTCTTCGGCTTGCGTGCCCATGCCGTGAAGCCACACGATTGTGCATTCTGGGGCGCGTCCGTTTTCTGGGTCTTTTACCAAAACGTCAAGCGTTTCAAAGGGGCGTTTATTGGTGTCTGAAACAAGTCTTACGCCCCGCTGCACCGAGCGACGCGCAATGGCATCCGCACTCATTCGTTGATTGACTGTTTGGCCAAAGGCAGTCGGATTCACGTGGCTTATTTCTGGCGGCGTTGCGGCGTGCGCTTCGCGAGCGGCAGCCATAGCTTGTGAATACGTGGGGTAGCGGGGCTCGTGAGGTGCGGCTCGCATTGTTGGTTCGGGTGTTTCGACCTTGGCTTCAGTATCGTTATTTTGAGCCTCTCCCTCTAACTCCTCATCGACTGCGTCGCGTAACGCAATCGCAGGCCCCCCGATTTGCTCAAGATAATCGCAAAGACAATCAAAGACGCCAACTTCGTGCATCGAGCTTTTCTCTGGCGTTACCCCACGCAAGACATCAGGGATGTCAGAGGCATGCATCGGAAGATTAACGATAAGCGTGTCGTGGTCGGGTGTCTCACGCAACACGGCTATTTGGCGCGAGAGCATCGCAGCCGGATTTTTCAAAGATTGAATGCGGCGCATTTGCTCAGCAATTCCTGGGAGCTCATAGGTTGCCACAAGACGCGTTGCTTGAGGGACGATGTCGGCTTTAGATAGCCCTGTGGCTCCAGCTGTGAAAATGACATCGCAATGCGTTTTGTCCGATAACTCGCGCAAGGTATCTTCAACGCTATAGAGTTCATTGATCACCGGGCGCGCAATGATGCGAATCGGGCTTGTGAAAGAGGCTCTGCAGCAAGTTTCTACAGCGCCCATGACGCGGGCCGACTGTTCGGGAGTTTCAGCCACTCCAACGATACCAATTAAGAGTTCATCGAGGTAACGACGTTCGGTTTGCATCTTGCGTCCTTATGAGTCAGAGTTTTCTTCGTCTTTTGCGAGAAGATTCAGTGTGGGTAAGAAAAGCGCATAAAGAAGCCTGTAGAGCTCTCGAGCGCTCTTTGGTGGCTTAGAAAGACTTGCTTCTTTTCTAGCGGCACGCACCAATTGGCGCAACTTCTGTACGTCAACATCGGGGTGCTTTTCTACGAATTCTGTGAGAGCCGCATCGGTTGCAATCATCGCGTCTCGCGCCCTCTCAGCGCGGTGTTGCGCGGCAACGGCGGCTTTACTTTTACTTGTGGCGCGGTCGATGGCTTCTCTTACACTTGCCGCATCCATGGCGCGCATCAGTTTTCCAATTAGCTGCAACTGACGACGCCTTGCGCCAAAGCTTTTCATCTTCGCAAGATCATCGATCGCTTCAGAAAGGTTCTCAGGAAGCTCAATTTGGCTACGTTGTTCGCTTGAGAGTTCACTTAACTCTTTACCGAGCGCTTGAAGCGCTTCGGCATCGCGTTTTTTTTGAGATTTCGACGGTCCATCGTAAAGGCTCTCAGATTCCTCATCGATTGCGTCGTGCGTGTTGTAGAACTGTTTTTTCATGCAGCGCATCATAGCCGACTTTGTGTGAATTCTCTTTACGTCTTCTGTAGGAAAAGAGCGTTTCCTCAGCATAGAAATGCATGGGAAAACACCTCTGAAAACTTTTCTAACAATTCCTATCGCTCTGAAAGAAAAACCTTCGTATCTGAAATGAAGAAAATCGATTATCTGCGATAAACTCCAAAATCAGAATTTAGGGTGCAAAGTCCTCTAAATTCTCCCTTAACGATTTACAAGACAGTTACTCTTATGAAACGCGTTGCTTTGCTGATTCTTACGAACGTTGCCATCATCTTTATGTTGGGCATTGTTCTCAACATTGTGAGCCTTCTCACCGGGGTGAACTTCGGCCAAATGGTCGGCTCTGACCTCGATGTGACAGCGCTTTTTGTGTTCTCTTTGGTCATTGGTTTTACGGGGGCGATTATTTCGCTATTGATGAGTAAGACCTCGGCGAAGATGAGCATGGGCGTGCAGTTAATCAACACAGAAAACCCCGCACCAGGCTTGGAGAGTTGGCTTGTTGCCACGGTGCGTTCTCACGCAGAAAAAGTTGGTGTGGCAATGCCTGAGGTGGGAATCTACGAAGGTGAGCCCAACGCCTTTGCTACAGGCGCCTTTAAAAATAGCGCTTTGGTTGCGGTATCCACTGGTCTCTTACGCTTAATGAGCAAAAAGGAAGTTGAGGCTGTTCTTGCCCACGAAATGACGCACGTGAGTAACGGCGACATGGTCACCTTAACCCTCATTCAGGGTGTTGTGAATACCTTCGTTGTCTTTATTAGCCGCATTGTGGGTTGGGTAATCGACAGGAACGTATTACGTAACGAAGACGATCGCCCTGGCATGGGGTACTTTATTACCTCGATGGTCATGGACCTTGTCTTAGGACTCTTAGCGGGTATGGTGGTCGCTGCCTTTAGTCGCTATCGTGAGTATCGGGCTGACGCTGGCGCTAAACAAATCATGGGTAGTGCAGAACCGATGATTGAGGCTTTGCAGCGCTTAGGAACGATGAAGCCAGCAGAACTTCCTGCCTCGATGAAAGGCTTGGGTGTTTCCGGTGGCATTGGTTCCTTGTTTGCCTCTCACCCCTCGATTGAAGACCGTATTAAGGCGCTTCGCGAAGACTAGTTCTTCTCTTTTAAGATCACTGCTCGGCCGCTCTCATCTGTTTCGTAGGAGCGGCCTTTTAATGCCTCAAATAAAGACGTGGCACGTTCACGGTCAACGTGTAGCCTTGAGCGAATCGATTGGATGCTCGCTTCGCGGTCAAAGACAAGAGACTGAGAGGCTTTTACTAAAAGGGGGTCTTGGATCGCAGTTGGGAGAAGCCCAGTATCGCGCAAAACCGATTGCATGGCAGGGGCCAAACTTAAGACAAAGTCTTTTGTGGTGTTTTTCCCAGGAATGGGTAGGGCAACTGTCGTGAGGTTTTCCCAGCATTGAGAATAGGCGCCAAGCCTCTTATCTGTAAGACGCCGACCTTTGTCTTTCGGAGCGCCTGCTGTTAAGGCGAAGGCCTCTTTTGCGACATTCATCGCTTCCCATAGGTAGCACGACAAAAAGATCACAAGGCGCGGTTTGCGTTTAGCCAGGATGGCGTTCAAATCAAAAGCGCTTTCTGCGATGCGAGGAACTAACTGTGGACCATGGGCTTTCTCAGGGAGTTTTTCGGGCCAAACAGCAACCGAGAAACTCCTTTCAAAGGCGCCTTCTGTGCCTGAAGTTCGCGCAAGCGGCATCCCCCAAAGCGTAAACCAATCGCAAAACAAAGAAAGCGTCTTACCCAAAAGAAGGGTCCTATCGGAAAGAAAACTACGAGGGCCAGGCGCTAAGCGCTCAGCAAAGCCTGGCATCAAAACGACAAGGATGCCGTTTTCTTTGTTTTCTTTCGTGGTGAGAATCTCAGGGATAAGCATGCTGTCAAAGTCGCTATAAAAAAGGTTCACTTCGCAAGGTATTGTTTGATCCATTTAACGGACCAATCAGCGAGCGGTAACGGGATGTTCATAAGCCTTCCTTTGATCGAAAGCGGCAACATCGAAAAACGCACAGAAAGCCGTGGCGAATATTTGGCTGCAAAAACCGAAAGACTTCGAGCACGCACACTCGTTCCTGCTTTTACCTCAATGGGACAAACGTCATTGCCGACTTGTATAAGAAAGTCGACTTCGGCGCGATTGTCACTTGCCCAGTAATTCGGCGGATAGCCAAGCGCTCGAGAAAGGGCAATCGCAACACAGTTTTCCGTTAAAGCGCCTTTAAATTCTTTGTAGTTGGGATTTTCAGTAAGAACGGTCTCTGTTGACATTTTCGAGAGTACGCGCAGCAACCCGATATCAAAAAGGAAAAGCTTAAAGTACTCCACTTCTTTGTAGGCCTCTAATGGAATTCGTGCTGTGCTTACGCGTGTAACGGGAAGAATAAGGCCTGCTGCTTCGAGCCATTGCTTAGCGGCTAAATACTCGCGAGTCCGCGCATTTTTGGAAATGGAACTAAAGAAAAAGCGCTTATTTTCTTTCGCTAGTTGCGAAGAAACGGCGTTCCAAAGGAGAGTAAGGCGCGTTGTTTCAATGGGTGTCGCGTACTGCGAGAAATCATAAACGTACATACTCAATAGATAGCGAAGCTTCTCTTCAATCGCCTCCATTGGCTTTCCTTCAAGGAGCTCAGAGACAACAGCGGGTAATCCTCCGACGCATTGATAGCGACGATATTCGCGTGTGATTTCGCTTGTGATGACTTCAGGAATCTCTTCTCTTAAATCCGTAAGCGAATCGATGAAGGAATAAATCTTTGGCGACGTATTAAAAAGGAACTCAGCAAACGATAAAGGCGTCACTTCCTTAATTTCGACAAAACCCACCGGGACAAAGATCGATTTTTTCTTGATAGCAATTCCCAAAAGGCTTCCTGAGACGGCGATGGCATACTCGGGGTACTCTTGGGCGAAGTACTTCAGGGCACCAAAGGCGCTTTCACAGAGTTGAATCTCATCGAAGACAATCAGGGTGTTTTCAGGTTCAATAGGGACGTCGCTTACGGTGCGAAGAGTCTCCAAGATAACCTTTGGGTCACGCGTACGATTAAAGAGGTCAATGAATTGCCCAGACCTCGCGAAATCGATGTAGCAAAGATACTTAAAGGCAGTTTTCCCGAGCGCTCTCAGTAACCAAGTCTTTCCTGTCTGTCGCGCTCCCTGTAACAACAGGGGCCTGCGGTCCTTAGACCGAGCCCAATTGACAAGTTCATCAAGAAGAAAACGCTTGAGTTCCATAGACTTTATTTCTTATCTATCATTTTCGTGCTAGTTTACACGAAAAACGCACTTATTTCGTGCAAAAATACACGAAAATGGCACTTAAATTAAATTTCTTTGTTGAAACAAAGCTCTTTTGAATTAGAAAACTGTCAATGTAAGTCCAGATGCGGCTTCAGAGGCTTTAGCACGAAAAAAAAGGCACACCGCTTAAAAGCCAATGTGCCATTAGGATCAAGGAGCAAGTAAAACGAAAATTATTCTTTAGCGTCCTCTTTATCTTTCCCGAAGATTTCGTCAGTGACCTCTGTCCAAGGGCCTTCTACTTTTAATGGGTCGAGCTCTTTACACAAGGCCTCATAAAAGACTTCGGAAAGTTTTTCCCAGGAATCTTTAAAGCACCGGAAAATTCGCGGATGCGAATCGAAATAGTCTTCTTTGAAGCCAAACTCAACGAGGTAGCTCTTTTCGTCAAAGCGCACACATTGTAGGAATGGTTCGCGAGGACCGTCTTCGTCGATATTAACGACGATGTGTTCGTTAGCCATATCGCGAAGCGCTGCGAATTCATCCTTGAGCTCAATTTCGAACGCTTCTTTTGTCATCGGAAGGGTGACATCCATATGAATCGAACGACCAGAGCCATCGACGGAGACGCTCTTTTCGTAACGAGAAACCGCTTTCTTTTTTGTTGCCATCACTATCCCCCTTTTTAAGTCGTTTTTGGTGTGAAAAATCCTTGCCTCTCACATACCAGATTATACCGCTTAATGCTTGATTTCTAAAGGAAAAGTTGCCCTGGGAGGCCACTATTTTCCCTTTGATAACAGGCCTTGCAAAACGAAATTTTTTTCGTGCCGCTTTGCCCGGTTTCGGCCTTCGAAAAGGGGGCTCCCGCGAAGAAAACCGCGCATAAAAAATCGGCCCTCTCTTAAAAAGAAGGCCGATTGTGAAAACGCAATTCTCGAAATTACTCTTGCGGTAACTTCGCTAACTGTCCTGTAAGTTTCTCAAGAAGCGTTTGAGAATCTGCTAAGCGTTTCTTTTCTTGATTGACAACAGCCGCAGGAGCACGCTCTACAAACGAAGCATTGGATAGCTTCTTCTCGTAGCGCCCGATATCTCCCTTGACGCGTTCGATTTCTTTTGTAAGACGCGCGCGTTCAGCCGCGACATCAATCTCAACTTTGAGCATTAACTTAAAGTCATCGACAATGGCCACAGGCGCAATGGAGCCTTTATTGAGCGCTGAGATATCGTCAACAGCAAGCACGTCGCTCGTGCGAGCAAGCGTCTTTAAGTAACCCGTGACAGAAGCAATCGTTGCTTTGTCGCCTTCGATCGCTAGCGGCAAACGAAGGCCAGGAGCCAAGTTCATCTCAGTGCGAAGCCCACGCACAGCTTCGATCATCTTCTTTGTGAGAGCAATCTCAGCATCGGCCTTTTCATCGCGCTTAAAGTCGCCTGCCTTCGGGTATTCCTGAATCATGACGCTTGTTTCATCGGCTTCGCCTCTCTTAGCGGCGCAAAGAGAAACCTTCTGCCAGAGTTCTTCTGTGATAAAGGGAATCACGGGGTGCGCTAAGCGTAACGTCGCTTCTAAGACAGTTGCGAGCGTGTGGCGTGTGGCGCGAGCCGCCGCTTCATCGACGCCTGCTAATTGGACCTTGGAGAGTTCCAAATACCAGTCGCAGAATTCGTTCCACACAAAGCCATAGATCGCGTTAGCAACGTTATCTAAGCGGTACTCGGCAAAGCCTGCGTTCACAGCCTCTAGCGTGCGATCGAATTCGCCCATAATCCAGCGGTCAGCCGCGGAGAACTTCATCGGTTTACCCGCATCAGCTCCAACGCCGCAATCCTTTCCTTCGATATTCATCAAGGTAAAGCGCGTCGCGTTCCAAAGCTTATTGCAGAAGTTGCGATACCCTTCGCAGCGACGCAAATCAAAGTTTACGTTGCGACCCAATGTGGCATAGGCTGCCATCGTAAAGCGAAGCGCATCCGCACCATGGCACGCGATGCCGTTGGGGTAGTTCTTACGTAACTTCTTTTCAACCATCGGGGCCTTCTCAGGCTGACGAAGACCGTGGGTGTTTTTCTTCACGAGTCCTTCGATATCGATACCCGTGATGATGTCTAAGGGGTCGAGCGTATTGCCTTCGCTCTTACTCATCTTTTTGCCTTCTGCGTCGCGCACAAGGCCGTGGATATACACGTTCTTAAAGGGCACACGATTTGTGAAGTGCTTTGTCATCATAATCATGCGGGCAACCCAGAAGAAGATGATGTCGTAGCCTGTGACAAGAACTGTGCTCGGAAGGTATAGGTCGTAAACGATTTTCTCGTCGCCTTCCGGATTTGGCCACCCGATTGTGGAGAAGGGAACGAGAGCTGAACTAAACCACGTGTCAAGCACATCTTCGTCACGCGTAAGTTTCACACCGGCCCCTGCTTTTTCTTGGGCTTGAGCTTCATTGCGCGCAACGTAGACATTTCCTTTTTCGTCGTACCACGCCGGAATCTGATGGCCCCACCAAAGTTGACGCGAGATGCACCAGTCTTGAATGTTCTCAAGCCACTGACGATAAACACCACGCCACTCTTTGGGGAAGATGTTCACTTCGCCAGAATTCACCGCTTCAAGACCCACTTCTGCAATCGATTTTCCTGGGGCGAATGTTCCTTCGGGAGCCGGCTTGCTCATAGCCATGTACCACTGCTCTGAGAGCATCGGTTCGACAATTTCTCCTGTGCGCGTCACACGCGGAACCATGTGCTTGATTTCTCGCGTATCGACTAAGAAGCCTGCGGCCTTAAGGTCTTCGACCCAAGCCTTGCGGCACTCAGGGCAGGTCATACCACGGTACTTCTCGGGAACGTTCTCGTTCATACGGGCGTCTTTGGTGAGAATGTTGATCATCTCAAGGTTGTGACGCTGTCCGATAGCAAAGTCGTTAAAGTCGTGACCAGGAGTGACTTTCATCACGCCTGTGCCGAATTCTTTATCAATGTAGGCGTCTCCCACGACAGGTAAGAGCCGATCCATGAGAGGGGCCTTAAAGCGCTTACCGATTAAGTGCTTAAAGCGTTCGTCTTCGGGATTCACGGCAAGCGCCGTATCGCCGAACATCGTCTCGGGACGCGTCGTTTCAATAAAGACTTCGTCAGCACCATCTTCAGACACGTAGCGAATCTTCCACATGTGGCCGATGGCTTCTTCGTTTTCCACTTCAAGGTCGCTTACGGCGCTTTGTAATTTCGAGTCCCAATTCACGAGGCGCTTTCCGCGATAGATAAGGCCTTCTTCATAAAGGCGCACGAACGTTTCTGTGACGACTTTGTTTAATTTGTCGTCCATCGTAAAGTACAAGCGGTCCCAATCAAGAGAGTCGCCCAAGCGGCGCATCTGATTCAAAATCGTGCCACCAGAATACTTTTGCCACTCCCAGACTTTTTCCAAAAACTTGTCGCGTCCGAGTTCGCGCTTATCGAGGCCTTCTTCCTGCAGTTGACGCTCAACAATAATTTGCGTTGCAATACCCGCGTGGTCAGTGCCAGGAAGCCAAAGGGTATTGAATCCTTTCATGCGGTAGTAGCGCGTTAAGGAATCCATCACCGAGTGGTTAAAGGCATGTCCCATATGCAAGATGCCCGTAATGTTGGGCGGGGGCAATTGAATGGAAAAGCTCGGTTTCTTCGGGTCTTTTCCAGCGGCAAAGTAACCGCGTTTTTCCCAAATGGGATACCACTTGGCCTCAATATCTGAGGGCTCAAAACTCTTAGCGAGATCTTCTTTAGTCTGACTCATAGTTTTTCTACTTGAAATGGGTACTTGAAATTCGATGAATTTTAAGACAAGCGCCTTTAGATTGTGGTTTCAAAATAGGGAGTTAAGCCTAGATGAAACTCGCAAAACGCCTCTTTTTGTTGTTTTCGTGCGAAAAGGGAAGGGGTCAAGGTAAGAGGCTTTGGAAATTTCCAAAAGAAGTCAAAGAGAAGTCTCGAGGAAAACTGAAACCGATCAAACTCGGAAAAACTTCGGCACAATGCTTTTTATGAGTAACAAGACGCTGCCTTTTCCTTACGAAGATATTGTCAATTGCAAGCGACCGACTTTCCCGCACAGAAAGCCGATGCCGCTACAAGATCGCGCCGCGCAGTTTTCTCCATTTTCAGCCCTGCGCGGTTATGACGAGGAGATTTCTGAAGTGACGCGTTTTCTTGAAAAAAAGAAAGGCGTCTCAGAAATCGATAGCGATGAGTTAAATGCGAAACTTAATTTCCTTAGTTCCATTGCAAGGACTCGCCCTGAAGTGACAGTGACGCACTACGAAGCAGACCTCACAAAAGAGGGAGGACGTTACGTCAGGGAAACGAAAGTCATTCGCTTTATTAACCTAACTGAGAGAAAACTTATCTTTCTCGATTACAAGGAACTCTCCTTTGATGACATCGCCTCTTTAGAGGGCGTGGTTTTCGAGGCGCTCGATAAGGAGAGAGAGTCGTGAAGCAATTTATCGCGATTGACTTGAAATCCTTTTACGCCTCGGTCGAATGTCGCGAGAGAGGATTAGACCCCTTACTTACAAACCTCGTGGTTGCTGATGCAACACGCACAGAGAAAACGATTTGCTTAGCGGTTACCCCTTCTTTGAAAGCCTATGGGATATCTGGTCGCGCAAGGCTATTTGAGGTCGTTAGTCGCGTAAAAGAAATTAACGCAGAAAGGCGTAGGGGAGCTCCAGGCCACCGCTTTAGCGGGAAAAGTGAAAATGCGCGCGCCTTATCGCAAGACGCAAGTCTTGAACTCGATTACATCATCGCGCCCCCTCGTATGGCCTACTACATGCGCTATAGCGGAAAGATTTTTAGTACCTATTTGAAGTTTGTTTCCGAAGAAGACATCTATGCGTATTCAATCGATGAAGTCTTTATCGATGCAACACCATACCTAGCAACTTACGGCATTAGCGCGCGAGAACTCGCGCTTCGTATGGTCAAAGCCGTCTTTGATGAGACAGGGATAACGGCTACTGCTGGCGTTGGAACAAATTTGTATTTAGCCAAAATCGCCATGGACGTGGAAGCCAAACACTGCGAGCCAGACGCTAATGGCGTGCGTATCGCAGAACTTAATGAAGAAAGTTTTAAGCGGCGCCTATGGAATCATCGACCGATTACGGACTTTTGGCGCGTCGGGCGGGGTTACGCCAATCGCTTAGCAAAACTTGGCGCTGAGACAATGGGAGATGTGGCAAGGCTTTCTTTAGAGAATCCACAAGTGCTTTTTGATACGTTCGGTATTAACGCTGAACTCTTAATCGATCACGCTTGGGGTTGGGAAAACGTGAGCCTATCTGATGTGAAGTCTTACAGTTCCGAAAACCATAGCCGTATGTCTGGGCAGGTTCTTTCCGAACCGTACCCCTATGAGAAAGCCAAACTCGTTATCTGGGAAATGGCCGATTCTTTGGCGCTTGAACTTGTTCAATTAGGGCTTGTCGCACGAGGTCTTGGCATCACAGTAAGTTACGACGTTGAAAACATCACAAACGCTAAGCGAAGGAAAAACTACAAAGGTCTTCTTGTGCAAGATGGGTACGGAAGGGTTGTGCCTAAGCCAGTACACGCAAAGACCGCGTTTCATATTCCGAATTCCTCGGGAAAAGTTTTCGCAGATAGCGCTGTTGCGCTTTTTGAGCGCATCGTTGATAAGACACTTCTTGTAAGAAAGATTACCGTTGAAGCGCAATCGATTGTCCCCGAGCGTGAAGTAATCGAAGTCAACGAACCACTTCAAGAAGATCTCTTTGGCTTTGAAGAATCGCATGAAAAAGAGAAAGCGTCATTAGATCGCGAGCATCGCATGCAAAAAGCCGTGCTTCTTATTAAAGAGAAGTTTGGAAAGAATGCGCTCTTAAAGGCAAAGAACTTTCAAGAAGGTGCCACCGCACGCGAGAGAAATAGGCAGGTCGGCGGGCACAAGGCTTGAGAGGGGAAAACCACTTCAAAACGAGAAATCTTTAACTTTCTTGAAATATAATTCAGAAAAGTTATAACTTTTTTGAATTACAAGATAGAAAATGCCTTCTTGTTATCTTCCTCGTCTTTTGAGCGAAACCATCAAAGAGCTTCCGCACGATAAGGCTTTGGTTCTTGTTGGCGCGCGTCAAGCTGGCAAAAGAACACTTCTTGAAAAGTTGTTTTGTGGCTCTCGGACTCGTTACCTTTCAGGAGATGAAACCAAGGACATTGCCCTTTTAACAAGCCTCACTTCTCAGGCCGATTTGCGTGTGCTCTTAACTGGACTCGATACGCTTGTAATCGAGGAGGCACAGCACATTCCGAGTAGGGGCCTTCTCTTAAAGAGACTTGTAGACGCTCAAACAGGAACAAGAATTGTTTTTACGGCATCGAGCACGTTAGGACTTCCTAGCGACACAAACGAATCTGCTGCAGGGCGCTTTTTCAAGGAAGAACTTTGGCCAGTCTCGATTGAAGAACTCGCCAAACATTCCTCGTGGCTCGAAGTCGTACAGTCACTTCCAACAAGGCTTGTCTTCGGGAATTATTTTTGCGCGCTCAATCCAGACGCGTCCACGAAAGAAAAACTGAAGGTGCTCATAGATACGATTCTCTTTAAAGACATTCTTGGGACCCAAGAAATTCGAAAGAGAGAAGTTTTCTTGCGTCTTCTAAAACTCTTAGCCCAAAACATAGGTTCGGTTCTTTCCTTTGATTGCTTAGGGCGTCAGTGTGGATTGAGTTCAGCGACGGTTGCCAATTACGTTGACTTCTTGGAGAAAGCGTTTGTTGTGAAGACGCTCGCAAGTTATTCGAGGAACCTTGCAAATGAACTTAAGAAATCTAAGAAGGTCTATTTCTGCGATTTAGGAATCCGTAATGC
>CAVEMY010000017.1:0-30257 GCA_963617005.1 Parabacteroides distasonis
CGGTAGTTCGGAGCTTCCTTCGTAATCTTCACATCGTGCACGTGGCTTTCACGCCAGCCAGCAGCGGTGATCTGAACGAATTCTGCTTTGGTACGCATTTCTTCAATGGTGCGGCATCCGCAGTAGCCCATCGAGCTACGTAAGCCACCAGCCATCTGATAAAGAATCGTAAGGACAGATCCCTTATAAGCAACCATACCTTCGATGCCTTCGGGAACGAGCTTATTGATGTTGCCCGAGTTGTTATCCTGGAAGTAACGGTCTGCCGACCCTTTGAACATCGCACCCAAAGAACCCATACCGCGGTAAGACTTATAGGAGCGGCCTTGGTAGAGAATGATTTCGCCAGGAGCTTCTTCGGTGCCAGCGAGCATGCCGCCCATCATCACGGTGTTGGCACCTGCGGCGATAGCCTTGGCGACGTCGCCCGAGAAGCGAATGCCACCGTCAGCAATCAAAGGAATACCCGTGCCTTCAAGGGCTTCTGCCACATCGCTGATTGCGGTGATTTGCGGAACGCCGACACCAGCAACGATACGTGTGGTGCAAATCGATCCCGGTCCAATACCAACCTTCACAGCGTCTACGCCGCAATCGGCAAGCGCTTTGGCGGCAGCGCCCGTGGCGATATTGCCACCGATCACTTGTAAGTTCGGATAGTGTTGTTTGATCCAACGAACCTTGGCTAAGACGCCTTCGGAGTGGCCGTGCGCTGTGTCAACGACAACAACGTCAACGCCTGCTTCAACGAGTTTTTCAAGACGTTCTTCAGTGCCAGCACCTACGCCAATAGAGGCGCCTGCAAGAAGTTTTCCATCTTTGTCTTTCGCGGCATTGGGGTGTTCGGTGGCTTTCACAATATCCTTAACGGTAATGAGACCTTTAAGGTTAAAGTCTTTGTCGACAACTAAAACGCGCTCTAAGCGGTTTTCGTGCATCAGGCGCTTGGCTTCTTCTAAGCTACTGCCTTCTTCAACGGTGACAAGACGTTCTTTCGGGGTCATCACGTCACGGACTTGAGCTTGCATACGGGTTTCAAAGCGGAGGTCACGGTTTGTGACGATGCCGAGAACCTTCTGGCCATCGACGACAGGAACGCCGCTAATCTTATGTTCTGTACACATAGCGATAACGTCGCCAATGAGCATATCGGGAGCCACCGTAATGGGGTCGCCGACGATACCGGCTTCGTGGCGCTTGACGCGAGCGACTTCGTGGGCCTGTGCATCAGGGCTCATATTCTTATGAATGATGCCAATGCCGCCTTCTTGGGCCATGGCGATAGCAAGCGTGGATTCGGTAACCGTATCCATAGCAGCCGATAGCATCGGGATGTTTAAGCTGATTTCACGAGTGAGTTTGGACTTGAGTTCAACTTCACGCGGTAATACTGTTGAGTGGGCAGGGACGAGCAAGACGTCGTCGAAGGTAAGAGCTGTTTTGAGTAGACGCATAGAAGACCCCTTCGAGTAAGTTTGAAATATCATTGAAATTCAATGCCGAAATCAGGGTCTTTGCTAACCCCATTTGGCGGTTAGCGCCGCATTATACCGTGTACGCCCTTAGGGATGTGGCAATTTTTACGGGTTTTTGCGACTTTTTGTCACTGCCGTTGCTTCAGGGACTTTTCCACAGATTCTGTGGAGAGCGGTCAGCTTTTCTAATGAAGGAGGTTCTAAGTCCTTGATTTGAAAGATGTGCCTATTTTATGGGCACGAATAGAATTTCCCTTAGGGCTTTTGCAGTTGGTGAAAACCGCCGTGGCGTGCGAGCGTTTTTGTTGGCGCTTTTTGAGCGGTTTCGGCACGAAGTTTTCGTGCTTTCTGCCGATCAACGCGCAGTGCGCACCCCACATCGATTCGATCGCCTTCGATAAGAGGAGTATCCAAAGAAACTTTCTTACACCAGAGTCCCACGCTATCTTCCTGAGAAGGGATGCCCGCCGCATCAAGCGCCTCTTTGACAGTCGCGCCATCGGCGACCGTAAACTCACGGAGAACGGCTTTTGCTGAGGCTGGGTCAATTTGGGAAATCGAAATCTTCATGGTGGGTTTTGGTTAAAATAGTCGTCCGAAAAAATTTTTGGCTGATTATAAAGAAACCCTTATGGCTGGTCCCATTAAAAATAGACGCGCAACGTTCGATTACTTTATTGAGGAACGATTCGAAGCCGGTCTCGTCTTGCGAGGCTGGGAAGTAAAAAGCGTGCGCGCAGGGCGTGCCACGATCAATCTCGCGCACGTCTACGTGCGAGAAGGCGAGCTCTTTCTTTGTAACGCGCATATGACGCCTGCCGATCAGATTAGCACACACGAAAAGCCAGAACTTTCGCGCACCCGTAAGCTCTTAATGCACAAAAGAGAAATTACGCGCTTAATTGGTAAGGTCGAGCGTTCAGGCTACGCTTTAGTGCCTTTGGATATTCACTTTAAAAATAATCGCGTGAAACTCTCTTTGGCTCTGGCTCGCGGCAAGAAGAGTTTTGAAAAACGTGCTGACTTAAGTAAGAAAGACTGGAAGCGCACACAAGAGCGCATCATGAAAAATGATATGACGCGAGGCAAGCCGCGCCAAAACTACAAAGATGTCTAGTACCGAAGAAAAAAACAATAATCCCTCTCTTGTCGCAGGAGACGAGAACTTAAAAGAAACCATCCTTGATGATGTTGAGTTAAGCGGTAAAGATTCCTTTTTAAAACTGCATCGCTTAACAGTGAAACTTCCCAACGGCGAGAAATCGCGGCGCGACATCATCCGCCATCCTGGGGCTTGCGCGATGATTGCTTTGGATAAGGATGGAACAATCTTTCTTGAGCGTCAGTGGAGAACGCCACTATCGCGAGCGTTTTGGGAACTCCCAGCAGGGAAAATCGATCCCAATGAACCGTCCTTGGAGTGCGCCAAGCGTGAACTTGAAGAAGAGGTCGGCATTAAGGCTTCGGACTGGGTAAAACTCGGGACGATGCATAACGCAATCGGTTATAGCGATGAGCATATTGATGTGTATCTGGCGCAGGGGCTTACGAAAACCCACACGCATTTAGATGACAATGAGTTTTTGCGCATCGAAAAGAGACCCTGGAAAGAGGTTCTTCAGATGACCTACACAGGAGAAATCACAGACGCGAAAACCATTAGCGCCATGCACTGGTTTGCGCACTTTGTGAATGAAAAAAAGTAGAGCGTTTTTCTCTTGCCTAGTAGGCGATATCAAAAATTGACTTTGGCTTATAGCCTAAAGTCTGCGCACAAAGGGGGCGCTGTCCGGCGGTAAGTCTCAGGGCCTTACGTACGCGCTTTGGATCAAAACTCATCCGAGCTAAGCAGTGAATCGAAAGCGCAGCGCACGCTAAGTACACAGCTTCGACTTTGGCCCCTGCCTCAACCGCAGGCCCATAGTGCTTAAAGAAGTCACGAAGCGTCGTGTCTTCGTCTTTTTTCCGAATCTCAAAAAATTTCTTTAAGTAATCGACTGCCGAACGGTGTGTTTCGATGGGATTGGCCACATAGATAATGTGCACAGGAGCACTGGCAATCAAAGGCTGCGACAGTGAGACGTCTTCGCGGCAGTCACGGTCGACTAAAAAGACCAAGGCGCGCCGCTTGTTATCCCAAAGCCAAACGCCATTGGATTTCACGATGTAAAGGCTTACGCAGTGCTTTTCTAAAATCGAAGGCGTTGTACGAAGCCCTTCTTTTTTCGTGGTCAACCCGTCAGCGGCCCAGAGAATTGTCGAAAGGTCCGCGTCATTGATCGGTTGATCTGAAAATTCGTAATGCGATTTACGCGAAAGAAATGACGCTCCGAGCCCCACATCTAGTGTGCGTGGGGCAGGGAGTTTTCTTAAGGTCTCTGTATCGGCCTCAGTCTTTTTACGAAAAGCACTCATAGTTCGTGTGTTCTCTAGCCTTAGGCAGGATAACCAACAGTAAGAGCCATCACAGGCGTGTAGCGTTTTGCGTCACCTAAAAGGGAAGCGACGAAACTCACATCAAAACTTGCGCGAGCGACACTCGCAAGGCCCAAAGCAGCACAAGCAAGTTGCCCGGCCTCAACCATGCAACCCGCGTCAACAGCGAGGCATTTTTCTTTGCGAGACCCCACAATTTTCTCGCAATGCGTTTCGTCGTTAGCGAAAACCAAGGTCACGGGAGCTGTTTTCACAAAGTCTTGCCCGAGTGTTGTTGAGCCACGCACGTCGCCTTCGCTCACAAGTGTTAAAGCATTCTTTTGAGCTTCATAAAGCCAGACGCCCTTAGCATCAAAGACAAAGACGACAATTTCTCGGCAGTCCATCGCAGAAGGCACCGTGCGTTTTCCTGAATCTTCTGTGAGCCCTGCGCAGGCCCAAAGTAGGGTGGAAAGAACCGCATCGTCTAGGTTTTTTGCTGCAAATTCACGACGTGAGCGACGCTTGGCGAGCACTTCCGTTAACGGGGTGACCATCGGAATCGGATGGGGAAGAAGACGAGATGTGTTTTCCATAAGAATTCCTCCAAATGAAGAAGCGTCAACAAATTAGGACGCATCCTTATGCGTTGAGCCAAATAGATCATCGTACATTGGCCAATACGTTGAGTATAAGACAGTAAGAACGATGCAGCTTAGCGGCACATAGACGTACATGCTAACGGATGTAAGTCCGAGTAAAACGATGGCTTCTCCCGCAAGGTAAAAGATTGTGGCGATGCTCACAGTAAGCACAATTCCTAAAACCACAATCGGGAGAATGTTTCTTAAGCAACCAAAGAAGGAATAAAAAAGCGACTTTCCCCACGTCATGTTTTTATCGGCGCAAAGAAGCGGCGAAAACCACGTTGCCATAAGGCCTGGGATGTAAATGGCACCTGCCACAATCAAAGGCATCCACGGGAAGTTGGCAAACACAGAATCCCACACGAGGCGGTTGTCCGCATTGACTTGCCAGGTCGCGGCATAGGGCTCAGAGAGAATGCCGTAAACGGCCTGAACCGTAATCAAAAGAAAAGCGTAAAAAAGGCCCGAGGCAAAGAGGTTGTAGCGAACCTTGGGGTTACTCCACGCCTCAGTCATAAGGGATAGGCCTGGAACCTTTTTATTTAAAACGTCACGCACGCTGTGCCCTAAGAGCACTGAGCCAAAGGGCATAAAAAGCGCCGCAAAGAGCGACCCCACAATCGGGAGCACCATCAAAAAGCCCACAACGACCGAATAAAAAAGAATGATGAGGAAAAGTCGTGAGGCATTAAGTCGTACGGCCTGGACTGCGGTAGCAAACCAGTTCCAGCCAGCGCCTGCTCCTAAGTGTTTTGAGTGATTGGTATCTGTCATAGTTTCCTATCTAGGAGTTAGGCCAATAGAGTTCGCAAGTTAAGCGATCTTTTAAGACACGTTCAAAGTGCGTGGGGTCATGCGGCTTAAGTAGCGAGGCTTTGCGCGGCAAATAAAAATCAAAGAGGCGGCTAAGCCAAAAACGTAATGCTGCTCCCCGAAGTACATCGCGCCAAAGCGTCTTTTCATTGGCTCCCAAGGGATTGACCTTGTTATAGGCATCCAAAAAGGCCTTTTCAAGCTCGGGGATAAGTTTTCCTGTCTTGGGATCAATACACCAGTCGTTTAGCGTTACAGCCAAGTCAAAAAGCGTTGGCGAGCACCCGGCAAAATAAAAATCAAAGACGCCAGAAACGGTGGCATTGTCTTTACCGGCATTGGCGGCTAGGGCGTTATTGCGGAATAAATCGCAGTGGCAAGCCGCGACAGCAAGCGCCTTAAAGGCCTCGGTTTTACTGAGAGCGACTTGGTGCGCGAGTTCGTTATTTAATAACTTTTTTTGCTCGTCGCTTAAAAAGGGCAAAACCTTAGGCGTTGTTTCAATCCACCAGCCGAGGCCTCGCAAGTTTTTCTGAAACATTGGGAAATCGGCGGCAGCTTTATGCATCTCACCGAGTAATTCGCCCATGGAGCGAGCTTCAGCGACACCAACGGTGAGAATTTCGTCACCGATTAAGCGATTGGCAATCGAGGCAGGCTTTCCTTTAACGTAAGTGAAAAGAGCACCGCTCTTTGTTTTCTGGGGACGCGCAACGCGGCAACCTTTTTTTGCCAAATGTTCGCAAAGCTCAAGGTAAAAAGGGATTTCCTCAGGCTTAAGTCGCTCAAAGACTGTCAGCACCCAAGAGCCATCACTTGTATCCAAGTAATAGTTGGTGTTTTCAATTCCAGCAGAAATTGGTTTGATGGCAACAAACGAGCCAATAGAAAACTCGTCAAGAAGCTCAGAAGCTTCCTTTTCATTAATCGTTGTGAAGACAGCCATAGCTTACCACTTGAACTCGATGAATTTCGGAGTTCCGAGAGTTGAACGGGTGTTGGCACCGGCGCCGTTATCGATTGGCTTGCCTGTTTGATTATCCATCGTATAGGGAATTCCCGTTTCCGTTGGCGTCACTGTGACACTACGCATGTGGTTGTTCTGATCGACATTCTTACGAATCACGGTGCCACGCTCGGAAACGTAGACTTCATCTGTGGTCGCTGGCTTTTTCGCACGCTCGGCACGAGCCTTTGCCATATCGGCTTCAGTCGGTTCTAGGCGTGTTGCATCATCTTGTGCGGCAAAACTTGTCGCACTCATTGTGAGGGCCGCAACAAAAGCGGCGATTGTCATTGAATTTTTTAAAACAGAGTTCTTAAACATCTCTTGAGTCCCTTTGCAAATAGGCTCGCTATTTATTCAGGGATATTATGCCGATTTCCACGTAATTTAGGCTAGAGCCTTGTAAGCGGCAATTTGCTTAGATTCTCCGCTATAGACTAGGCCAACGCGAATGAGTTTTTCGGTTGTGTTTCCTTCGCCGTAGCGCTTCTCTTGAATTTGCTTAAGGGCAACGCTTAATTGTTCTTCAGCATCGCTGTCTTTTTCAACGAATTTGAATTCAAAAACCCAGTGATTTTTCCCAGCATGAATTTCTAAATCACTACGACCTCGAGCATTATGACATTCAGCAAGAGTCATAAGGCCTGCGCCCTTAGCGTAGACAAGCACAACAGCGCGAGCCGCAGCTTCGTTATGAATAGGGGTGTTGTCGTAAGGAATAGAAAGGAAAATCTTATTGAGTGTTGCTATAAGCCCCTCGGTGTTTTCTTGCATGAACACAGATGTGGAACGGCTAATGACTCCGCTACTGAGCGTAGACATATGTGTAATGTACAACTTCGCCATTGCACTCGATATTTCTTCATTTGGATATCCCAAATCAACAGAAGATTCCCATGCACTAACAATGGATAAATAACCTGTTTGGTAAAGAAGAACTTCAACTGGAATTTCTGACGGAGTCGATGCAGCACCAATTTGAGAAACATCGACTGTTGTCGGCGTATCAAATTGTTCAGGGCAGATAGCTCCATGGAGTGCAATCCAATTCTCTAGCCACGTTGATACACCGCCCGATTCAATCCAATAGTTCTTGAATCCCTCTGCGGGATAAGAAAGAAAGTTAAGGACGGACCACGGTGCAAAGACGTGTGTACTCGCCTTTTCGTCGAAACAAAAACCGTCGTAATGGTCAATCAAAGCCTGCATCAAAGATTGGTGAGTATGTTGCTCTTTATGATTGCGAGATAGTGCGCCATTAATTCGGGTCAAAGCATTGGCTAAGTAGTCGGGGAAATATTTTTCAATTTCCTCTTTTGTATAGCCTAAAAGCTCACCGTATTCGGGGTTTAGGGAAATATCGGTGAGATTGTTTAATGTTGAAAAAATACTAACCTGACGGAATTTCGTAATTCCCGTGATAAAGAGAAATCGAAATGCCCCTATCCCAGATTTAAGCCGACCAAAGAAATTAGATAAGACAGTCCGAATTTCTTCAAAGAAGGCTGGGTTATTGAGTTGCTCTGTTAATGGTGCGTCATATTCATCAATCAGGAGAACAAAAGGTCCACAGGGCGGTAACTTCAAAAATGTGGACAACTGATCCATAAAACGAGTACCAGAATTTTCGTTGTATGAAAAACCAAGAGGCGCAAACTGTTCTCGCAATTGGCTCTCAAGAGCAAGGGAAAAGTCTTCTTTACTTTGTGTGCCTTTGAGCAGAGAAAAATCAAGTTCAACAACAGGGTACGTTCTGTCTTTCCAAGTTTTTTCGATAGCAAGTCCCTTGAAATCGCGAAGACCGTGTTCAAATAATGAAGCTAATGTTGAGACAAGTAACGACTTCCCGAAGCGTCTCGGACGAGAAAGAAAGACATAACTCTCACTATTTATCAGTTTTGCAATCGTTGCTGTTTTGTCAACGTAAATGCGATTTGTCTTCCGCAACATAGCAAACGATGACTGCCCTTTCGGGAGTCTCGAAAGATCAAGATCGTCACCACTTAGGACTTGCATAAGAACACCTCAAAGCAACGTTGGCCACCGAAAGGGAAACTAGGATAGTCACAAACTCATGCTAAGTCTAACGGCGGATAAAAAAATGCACAAACTAGAGTGTGAAGTTTATTGTTTCTTTACAGGAAAACGACGAACAAGAGAGAGGAAATCCACAGAAAGTCGCTCTTCTTCCGACTCGCTGGGGGCTCCCAGAAGAGTTTTTCCTAAAAATTGGAAAAGATTCTCATCGTTTGTCCTCAATGCTAAAGTGTCGAAAAGATTCTTATTGAGCAAAGTTTCATGACAAAAATCCTTCTTATTGATGGTTCCAACTACTTATTTCGGGCTTATCACGCCTTGCCCCCTTTAACAACAAGCAAGGGCGAACCGACAGGGGCTTTAAAAGGCTTTCGGGCGATGCTTCAGAACGTCTACCGCAAGGCTAATCCCGACTATGTAGCCTGTGTGTTTGATGCTCACGGGAAAACGTTTCGTCATGATATTTACCCCGAATACAAGGCAAATCGTCCACCGATGCCTGAGGATTTGCGTGTTCAAATTGAACCGATTCACGAGCTTGTGCGGCTACTTGGCTGGCCATTACTTGAAATCGAAGGCGTTGAAGCAGACGACGTCTTGGCGACATTAGCCAAAAAGGCAGCCGCTGAAGGCATTGAAGCCTATATCGCTACAGGGGATAAAGATCTCGCACAGACCGTTAATGAAAACGTGAAGCTAGTTAACACGATGACCCATGAGGTTCTCGATCGCGAGGGCGTTCACGCGAAATACGGCGTTTATCCCGAGCGCATCATCGATTATTTGACGCTCATGGGAGATAAGGTCGATAACGTTCCTGGCGTGCCTAAGTGTGGCCCCAAAACAGCCGTTAAGTGGCTTGAGGAGTTTGGTTCTTTAGAAGGCGTTATTGCAGGAGCTGCCTCTGTACCAGGAAAGATTGGTGAAAACTTAAGAGGGGCTTTAGGTTCTTTGGATCTTTCTCGCCGACTTGTGACAATCAACAGCGATGTTGCGCTAGGTATTGACCCCAAAGAACTTCTTTTAAAAGAGCCTGATAAGGAAAAACTTCAAGCGTTTTATGCCCGCTGGGAAATGCGCCAGGCCATGGGAAAAGGGAAAGGCGCAACTGACAAAAAAGAAGAAACGGGGAAGCTTACTCACACGCTAAGCAAAGCAAAGAGCCCCGCTGAGCCCATTCAGGGAGACCTTTTTGCTGAGTTTGCTTTAACGCCTGAGATTCCTTCAGTCAGTGCCGTTTCTAGTCCAAACGTTACCTCAAAAGACGGGATAGAAATTATCGATACAAAAGAAGCGGCCGAGAGCCTTTACGCACGACTGCAGGAAGTCAAAGAGTCGCCTGTGGCAATTGCTCTTCTTACAGATTCCGTGGCCCCGATGCTCGATAAGCCAGCAGCGATTGCTTTGGCTCTTACGCCACTTGAAATCTATGTCATTCCTTTGGCGCTTTTTGGCGTCAAGACGCTGACTAGTGAGACTCTCAAAACAACATTATCAGCTTGGTTCTCTGGCAGTACAACCAAAGTCTTACACGATGCGAAGTACGCCAAACACGTCTTCGCTAATATCGGGATTGATCTTGCTGGCTCGTTAGATGACACGATGCTCATGAGCTACGTGTTAGAAGCGCACTTAAAGCACGACTTTGTGAGTGTCGTTAAGCACCATCTTGCAACAGATGTTCCTGATGAAGAAAGCCTCTTAGGTAAAGGTGCCTCTCGCAGTAAAACAGATCGCATCGATGGATCTAGTGCTCTTACTTGGGTTGCGAGTCGAGCAGCTGCCTTAAAAGCATTGGGTAGCGTCTTAACGGAGAAACTTGCTTCAGATAGCGAACTTCACGCTATTTATCGCGATATCGAGCGACCGATTTGCGAGATTCTTTTTAAGATGGAGCGCTTCGGTGTTTCTATCGATTGCGAAGAACTGAATCGGCAAAGTGCCGATTTGGAGCAGCGCATTTGTGAGACGGAAAAGAAAATTCAAGAGCTTGCAGGAGAACCTTTTAACCCAGCAAGTCCCAAGCAATTGGCGCACATTCTTTTTGAGAAATTGGGTCTTCCTGTTTTAAAGAAAACTGCTGCAGGGACTCCGTCGACCGCAGAAGAAGTGTTAAGCGAATTGGCTCTTGACTATCCGCTACCCAAAGCGATTCTTGACTATCGTAAGTTTGCAAAACTTAAGAGCACCTACACAGATAAATTGCCGCATATGGTCGATTTGCGCGATAACCGCATTCATACAACGTTCGGCCAAGCAACGGCTGTGACGGGGCGTTTGGCAAGTTCTGATCCGAATTTACAAAACATTCCTGTGCGTACGCCCGAAGGCCGTCGCGTAAGAGAAGCTTTTGTTGCTCGGTCTGGTTGCAAGATTATCTCAGCGGACTACTCGCAAATTGAATTGCGCATCATGGCGCACTTGTCGCAAGATAAGGGGCTGATTCGCTCGTTTAGTCGTGGCGAAGATGTGCACCGCGCGACAGCGGCAGAAGTTTTTGGAAAGAGCCCAGAAGCTGTGACTGACAACGATCGGCGCATGGCTAAAGTGATTAACTTTGGACTCATTTACGGGATGAGTGCTTTTGGTTTAGCCAAAAACTTAGGAATCGATAGAACATCAGCCAAGCGCTACATGGAAGAGTACTTTGCGCGCTATCCAGGAGTCGCTGACTACATGGAGCGGACCCGAGAAGAAGCGAAGAAAAATGGCTTTGTGAAAACCGATTTTGGCCGTAAGCTCTGGTTACCAGAATTAAAGAGTTCTAGTGCCGCTCTTCGAGCCGCAACGGAGCGCGCCGCGATTAATGCGCCAGTTCAAGGGACAGCCGCTGACGTAATTAAGAAGGCGATGATTGCCGTGGATGCTTGGATTAGCGAAAAGCATCTTAATAGCCGCATCGTTTTACAGGTGCACGATGAACTGGTGCTCGAGGTGCCTAAAGAGGAGGTGAATCTTGTGAAAGAGGCGCTTCCCCAATTAATGGCTGACGCAGCACATTTTGAAGTGCCACTTTTAACAGGCATTGGTGTTGCAGATAATTGGGAAGCGGCGCACTAAAAAGAGACGCTTACTTACAAGCGCCCATAGTTTCAGGGACAAGGGTGAGGATGACGTTACCTTTGGCATCAAGGAAGGTTAATTCTTTCTCATTGCCACGCACGCGACGCGCATCAGTAAGAAGTTTTTGCATCTTCGCTTCAATTTGCATGGTTTTCGGATCGCACATACGCAACGTGGCTGCCGTGTTTTTAAAGGTAATCTTATTTCCCTTTAGGGTGTATTCGCCTGAAAAGCTATTGCAACCCATGTCCCCGGTAACTTTCGTTGCTGAAAACTCAATGTAGGGAGCCGCGTCGCACCCGTCTTTGGAATCTTGGGGCAATGCCCAACTTGTGTCTTTTATTTGAGGAACGGGTTCTGTAGGGTCATTCGCAGAGCATGCAACGAGGAGCGAAGCGAGAGCGGGCAAAATCAAAAGGGCAGAGATTTTCATAGCGATTTTGGTTGAAATGATTGTGTTTAGGGTATTCTAACGGGTCAAAAAAAAGGCGGGTGTCGTTTTTGCCGACCCCGCTAGAGAAACCAAAGGAGAAAATTTACAGAAAGGTACTGACCCTTCAAGACCGCAATTTAAGGGAATGCATCCGAAAAATCTGAAACGATTTTCCCGAATGCGAAACAAATTGTTTCTCAGAACCTATTTTCTTTGTTTTCTAAGCAAAAAATTTATAATTTCGGGCCATGTCCATTCTCATTTTTGTCACAATTATTGTTGCAAATTTCCTCTCAAGGTTTTGCGCGCTTGCTTTGGCCTTCGGCGTTTCTGTCTGGGTTCTTGTTCGTTATGGCCATGTTGTGGCGCAACTAGCCTGCGGGATGCTTCTTGCGATTAGTCTCGGGCACTTGGTTCCTGAGGCTCTTGAGGTTGTGAATTCCTACGGGATTGCTTTTGCGGTTTTCCTAGGGGCCATTCTCTTTTTTCTCTTACTCGATTTAATTCTTGAAAAAACATTAGGACACGTCCACGCCCACGGGAAACTGCGTCCAGTTCCTGCGCTTTTAGGTGGCGGCTTTGAATTTCATGCTGATATCTGCGAGACGCAACAGACAAAAGCACTTCCGATTCTGATTGGTTCTTCATGCCACAACTTTGTCGATGGAGTCCTTGTTGCAGCCGCTTTTATGACTAGCCTTACGGCAGGGATTGCGATTACTGTGGCGATCTTTGCCCACGAGGTTCCGCAACTTATTGGTCAGATTGCGATTTTGCGTCGCTTTAACTTAAGTGTGAAGGCAACAGTCCTTTCGCTATCTTTTGTCGCGCTCTTTGCCATCTTGGGCGGTATCTTTGGCGCCGTACTCTTTGGTTTATCGCAAGCGTTTATTCCGTATGCGATGCTCATTTCTGCGGCGGCATTCCTTTTTGTTGCTTTTGTTCTTGTGAAGGAAGACTTCTTTCAAAAGAACCTTACGCGAAAAGCCTTTGCCACATCGCTTTTCTACGTTGCCTTAGGCGCTGTTCTTTCGATTCTGATTCTCTCTATCGGGCACGCATAAAAAAGGAGCCGAATGAGGGCTCCTCTTTATGAGATGATCTAATAGAAGTTATTTTGCGTTGTTTTTCCTTAAGTCTTCCAAAAGAGCGGCAGCGCCAGTGATGATGTCGCTTGCTCTTACGCACGCATAGCGATTACGGACGCTTTCACCGTGTAGCCACAGAGCGCCAAGCGTTGCTGTCACCAAGTCAAAGCCTTGAGCAAAGGTGGCAGCTAACATACCGCTTAAGACGTCACCAGAACCCGCAGTAGCGAGTAGCCCGTTTCTCGCGGGGTTAATCCACGTGCGAGAACTGCGGAGTGCCACAACAGTTCCGGCTCCCTTAAGGATTGTGATGGCTCCCGTTTGGATGGCTAATTCACGGGTGGAACTAATACGGTCGTCTAAAACTTTCTTCACATCGCGATGTAAAAGGTCAGCGGCTTCTGCCGGGTGCGGCGTAATAACCGTGTGCGCCTTGCGAGCGAGAACGGCGTCTTGCAGCTTTTGATCTTTCGCTAAAAGGCGCAATGCATCGGCATCAATAATGAGTGGCACATCAGCGGCAATTACTTCTTTAAATCGCGCAATCGCTTTTTCTGAGAACCCCATTCCGCACCCGATAACAATGGCATCGACCTTTGTGAGATCGACCGGCTTTGTGGCAAACATGATTTCCGGATATTCGGTATCCAAAAGGGGAGCGTCTTCAGCCATCAGTTCGACGCTTACGCGACCCGCGCCCATCGTAAGAGCAGCACGAGAAGCAAGGAACGCGGCTCCCACCGTACCTTTTTCTCCGCCGATAACGAGGACGTGACCGAAGGTTCCCTTGTGCGTATTCTTTTCACGGATTTCAAGTAGATGCCTGAAATCATCGGTTTCAATTAACCCGACTTGACTTAAGGGAACCGATACGTCTAATTCGCAATTAACGACCTTGCCGCTTGCATCTGCTCCGTCATTCATAAAGCAGCCGGCTTTGGGCGAGAAAAACGTCACGGTGATATCTGCAATGCAGCCTTTGATGCCGCCAGCCCAGTGGCCTGTCTCAGGATTGATTCCCGAAGGAACATCAACACAAATATGTGTGGCTTGGCGCTCGTTAAACCAAAGAGCCGCATCCAAAACATCACCTCGAAGGGGCTTATCAATACCGATGCCTAAAAGCGCGTCAACGACAGTGTCGGCTTTATCGGCGTTGTAGGGGTCGGCAATCGTAAGGCCCCCAGCTGCCTCCCACGCTTCAAAGGCACGAAGTGCATCAGCGGCCTTTGGCTTATCGGCTCCAATCAGAGCACAAGTAACCTTAAAGCCTTGAGCCTTGAGTAAGCGAGCTGCTGTAAAGCCGTCGCCCCCGTTATTACCCGCGCCACAGGCAAAGACGACGTGGCCTCCCGCTGGGGTGACGCGCGCAATTTCGTTGGCTAAGGCAGTGCCCGCACGGCGCATTAATTCGCCTTCGGGAAGTTGCTTGGCGTAACGGGTTTCTAAGGTGCGGAGTTCTTCGTTTGTGAGAATCTGTTGGCTCATGGCGTACTTATGTATCAAATAAAGGAATTCGGGCTCGACTAACCCCATAAAGGGTAACCCTGCGTAACCCGCTATTTTAGGAGGAAGTCCTCGTTTCGGGGGCTTGTGTTTTTTAGAAGAAATAGGGGCTGTTTCTTTTCTTTCCTAGGGGCATTTTTCCTTGAAGGGAGAGTCGCTAAAATGCCTGTTACAAATAGCTTTGTTTTTTCCTTTCTCATTTTGTAAGACTCAAGGATCTTGACGATGACAGCGACCCACATTCTTAAAGAATTCACTGGCAATTCAGCGCTTTCTGCCTTCCGCGCGCACGGTCTCTTAGAAAAACTTCAGAGCGTGGCCCCTGCCATTACAGCCATCAGTGCTCGGTATAAACACTTTGTGTTAGCCGAAAGCGAGCTGACGGATGAGGAGACAAAGCGCTTAATTTCACTACTTGACTATGGCGATAAAGCTGAAGATGTGAATGCGTCTTTGACCATCCTTGTTGCGCCTCGCTTAGGCACGATTAGCCCCTGGTCAAGTAAGGCAACCGATATTGCTCGTAACTGTGGACTTACTAGCGTGAAGCGCATTGAACGCGCGGTTCTTTACAGCGTCACTCTTAAAGAGGGGACAACTCTTACAGAAGAAGAAACGAAAGCTTTGGCTAGCGCCTTAAGCGATCGGATGACAGAAACGGTTTTAGACCCAGCCACAGCAGCAACAGAGATCTTTACCGAAATCCCTGGTAAGCCCATGCAAACGGTCGACATCCTTTCTGGAGGGAAAGAGGCGTTAAGCAAAGCCAATGTTGAGATGGGTTTGGCGCTTTCCGAAGATGAAATCGATTACCTTGTGAACGCTTTTAAGACGCAGGGCAGAAATCCGACGGATGTCGAATTGATGATGTTTGCGCAAGCCAATTCCGAGCACTGCCGCCATAAGATTTTTAACGCCAAATTCACCATTGACGGAAAAGATGAAGAAAAGACGCTTTTCCAAATGATTCGTGAAACGCACAAGGCCGCTCCTCAGGGGACGATTGTCGCGTATTCAGATAATGCCGCTGTTCTTGAAGGTCCCACGGTTCCGCGTCTTTATCCTCGCCCCACAGAAGACGACCCCTTCGGGTCAACATATTCAGAAATCTTAGAGCCCGCTTTCACAGTCTTTAAGGTTGAAACACACAATCACCCGACAGCGATTTCTCCTTTCCCAGGAGCCGCGACGGGCTCAGGCGGAGAAATCCGTGACGAAGGTGCCACGGGTCGTGGCGCACGCCCCAAAGCAGGGTTATGCGGATTCTCCGTTTCTGCTCTTCACATTGACGGGCACGCACAGGATTGGGAAAACGATAGCGATACCACAGCGAGAGCTGGCATGGGAACCACAGAGATTTATGGCGCTCCCAAACGCATTGCTTCAGCGCACACGATTATGACCGAGGGCCCGATTGGTGCCGCATCCTTTAATAACGAATTCGGTCGGCCGAATATTCTCGGGTACTTCCGCTCCTTTGAAGCGCGTGTGGGTGATACCCGCTACGGCTACCATAAGCCCATTATGCTCGCTGGCGGCATCGGCAACATCCGCTCTGACCAAACCAATAAACACACATTAGAGCCTGGAACCTTGATGATTGTTCTTGGGGGCCCAGGAATGAGAATTGGTCTTGGTGGGGGAGCCGCAAGCTCGATGAATTCTGGCGTGAATTCCGAAAATCTTGACTTCGATAGCGTGCAGCGTGGAAACCCCGAAATGCAACGCAGAGCTCAAGAAGTAATCGACCGCTGCTGGGCAGCTGGGGCCTTAAATCCAATCTTGGCGATTCACGATATTGGCGCAGGTGGCTTATCTAATGCGATGCCTGAATTGGCCGACCTCTCAGGGCACGGCGCGGAATTGAAACTTTCTGCCGTTCCCATTGAAGAGCCGTCGATGAGCCCCTTGGAAATTTGGAGTAACGAAAGTCAAGAACGCTATTCATTAGCGATTGCTCCCGAGTCGCTCGCGACCTTTGATGCAATCTGTAAGCGCGAACGGTGCCCGTATGCGGTTTTGGGTTCAATCCGTGAAGACGGAATGCTCATTGTCGAAGGGCGAGAAGGAGAGGCGCGAGCCGTTGAGATGCCGATGGAGGTTTTACTTGGTAAGCCCCCTCGCATGCATCGCGATGTGAAAACACACGAAGAAAAACTCACAGCCTTTGATGCCACAGAAACGAACTTTAAAGAAGCGATTTCGAAAGTCTTAAAGCACCCGACCGTTGCCAATAAGAGCTTCTTGGTGACAATTGGTGACCGTTCTGTCGGTGGCTTAGTTTCCCGCGATCAGATGGTCGGTCCCTGGCAGGTGCCCGTGGCAGATTGCGCTGTGACGAATCTCAATTTCACAGGGTTTGCCGGTGAGGCGATGGCAATTGGTGAAAGGGCTCCCTTGGCGATTATCGATTCGGCCGCGGCTTCTCGTATGGCTATCACCGAAGCGATCACAAACATTGTTGCCGCCGATGTGCAGTTGCCGTTTGTGAAGCTATCCGCTAACTGGATGTCTGCGTGTGGTGCAGCAGGAGAGGACGCGAAACTTTATCGCGCCGTAAAAGCCGCAAGTGATTACTCGAAGAAACTCGGCATTTCGATTCCTGTCGGAAAAGACTCGTGCTCGATGAGAACGGCGTGGAAGGATAACGAGGTTGAAAAATCGGTCACAAGCCCGGTTTCTTTAGTGGTCTCTGCCGCAAGCCGCGTTGAAGACGTAAGACTTACTTTGACGCCGCAATTAAAAGATGCGCCAAGCCGCCTTGTGTGCTTTGACTTTGGTGCAAAGAAGTGCCGTATGGGAGGATCGATTCTCGCGCAAGTGCGTCAGAACTTTGGATCGGTGGCCCCTGATATGGAAGACACCGAGGCTTTGAAGAACTTCTTTACGCTCGTTCGTCGCTTGGTTCGTGAAGAAAAGGTTTACGCCTATCACGATCGTAGTGATGGTGGATTGGCTGCAACGCTTTCTGAAATGATGTTTGCAAGCCATCGCGGTGTGCGTATCGAATTGGATTCTTTAATTGAGGGAACGCCCGATGAATCCGCTGCTCTTTGCGCTCTCTTTAATGAAGAAGCAGGGGCCGTGTTACAGGTTGCAGATTTCGCTATCAATGAAATCAAGGCGCAAGTTGCCTCGATGGGACTTACGCCGTACTTTGCTGAAATCGGGGCTTTGAATACCGTCGATCGCCTCACGGTGCTTGCTGGCGGTAAGAAGTTATTAGATGTCGAACGCACAGAACTTATGAAGGATTGGTGCGAGGTCACCCACGAAATGGCTAAGCACCGCGACAACCCTGAGTGTGCCGATAGCGAATTTGCCGTTGTTACGGGTCACGAACACAAAGGCCTCTTTGTTAAGACAACCTTTGATATGCATCATCGTATTGCGGCGCCCTACATTCATTCAGGGCACGCCAAACCGAAGGTTGCTGTGCTTCGTGAAGAGGGCGTGAACTCACAAACCGAAATGGCTGCGGCCTTTATGCACGCAGGCTTTGAAGTTTGGGACGTTCACATGACTGATCTCTTAACGGGTCGCATGAACCTTGATCGCTTCTCGGGGCTCGCTGCCGCAGGGGGCTTCTCCTATGGCGACGTCTTGGGCGCCGGTGGCGGTTGGGCAAAGACGATTCTTTATAACTCGAAGTTAACCGAGATGTTTGCACGCTACTTTGAGAGGCCCGACACATTTACGCTTGGCGTTTGCAACGGCTGCCAGATGATTAGTCTCTTAAAGGGATTGATTCCTGGTGCTGAACATTGGCCAAACTTTGTTCGCAATCGCTCCGAGCAGTTTGAGGCACGTCTCACACAAGTGCGAATCGAAGAATCTCCCTCGATCTTCTTTGCTGGAATGGCAGGAAGCTCGATGCCGATTGTCACTTCGCACGGCGAGGGCCGAGTCGTTTGGGCGAGCGCAGAAGATAAAGCGCAAGCCCTTGTTGCCGCTCGCTATGTTGATGGCGATGGGCTGCCCACGGAAATCTATCCTTTGAACCCCAATGGTTCGCCAGAGGGTGTGACAAGCGTGACAACACCAGACGGTCGCGCAACGATTATCATGCCGCACCCAGAACGCAGCCACAGAACCGTGCAGATGTCGTGGTACGCCGATCACACGCACGACTTTACACTGTGGATGCGACTGTTCGATAATGCGCGCGTTTGGGTGGGTTAAGTAAAGGTTTTTTGATGAGTTGGAGCGTCTATTGGGCGTTCGTTGTCACGAGCGTCCTACTTTCGTTTGCGCCGGGACCAGACAATATGTTTGTTCTCGTTCAGTCAGCGGTTCACGGCGTGAGAGCTGGGTTATTCACGGTCTTAGGCCTTATTGTTGGCGTTGGGATTCAGACGGTTGCCGCTGCCTTGGGAGTGGCGGCAATTGTCGCGGCGTCTCCTACGCTTTTTTGGGGTATTCGGATTGTGGGGGCGTTGTATCTCACATACCTTGCCTACATGAGTTGGACGCATCCGATTGCAAGTGAAGGAAAAGCCACAGAAACTTTAAGTTACGCCAAGCTCTTTCGCCGTGGCGTCATCATGAATGTCACCAATCCCAAGGTGCAGATTTTCTTTTTGGCCTTTTTCCCGCAGTTTGTCACGAAAGGGGCGGGACCTGCGCAAACCGCGATTGAAATGACCGTCTTGGGTCTTACATTTATGCTTGCGACGGCTCTCGTGTTTTCCTTTATTGCGTTTTGCTCTGGAACTCTTGCCGATAAGTTACGTACGCCTCGTGTTCAGTTTTGGATGAATCGGACGGCTAGCGTTATCTTCTTGGGGCTTGCTGCAGCGACCCTTTTGTCAACTTAAAAAATTAGCCTGATTTTGTGCCCGAAATTTTAATAATGATTCTCATTGCTTTACGTAATGAGAATCATTGTTACTGTCAAAAACGCCTTTTAAAACAAAGGTTATAATCACTTCATCCGCGCGAATCCCATCGAAGATTTTCATGCGTTTTCTCTCACATGAAAAATCTTTGCAGGGCTCTTTAGAAAAAGGGCAAAGTTGGGCATCGCTAGTAAACGAATTTTTAACCATTCAATGAAAAGGAATCATCATGATCATCAATCAGACAACAAAGTACGGTCTTATTTTTGTGGGCGGTCTCGTTTTAGGGGCCTTAGGCGCTGCGGCTCTTGCCAAAAATGGTAAGAAGTTTGAAGGCGTCAAGCCCTTAGCGAGTTCTTTACTTTCCGCTGGCATCGACGCTAAAGACAAGGTCCTTGCGAGCGTTGAAGGTGTTCGCGAAGACTTGGCTGATGTTTTAGCGGAAGCCCAGGCAAAGTCTCAGGAACGCCGTGAAGCGCTTGAAGCCAAAGAAGCCATCGACGTGACGCCGAAAGCGAAGAAAGTGACACGCGCCAAGAAAGCGAAGGCAAAGACCGCTGCCGCTTAATTTCTGGTTTCTCGTAAGAAAAAATCGTTATCTAAAAAAAGGAGCCCTTCTTAATCGAAGAGGCTAACGATGAAGTTTTATCTAGTTCATAGCGTTGGACGCCGTATGCGGTGGCGTACCGAAAATACGGTAAGCCTTGCGACGGCACAAAAAATTGAGCACGATCTTTCGCGCATCAAGGGACTCACAAGCGTTGATGTGAACGCTCGCACGGGTAGCGTTCTCGTGACGTACGAAACGGATGCGGCAAGGCAATCCGTGATTGCTTACTTAGCTCGTCTTGAAACCGAGCCCTTAATCACAAAGAGAGCCTTAAAAAAGAGTTCGAAAAGATTCTCGAAAAAGCCTCGCGCCAAAGAGCGTGACATCGTGACGCTAGTTGCTGAAAGCGTTTCAAGCCTATTTGGTCGTGCCTTTACGGGAATGCCTCTTTTGGAACTCGCCAAGAGACCCTTTTTAACAGAAAAAGAAATCGCAGAAAAAGAGCAGTCCTCGGAGCTTGATTTTTCGCCTGTGGCGCGATGGGTGTTTTTGCGCTCTGCCATGCCTATTGTTGTCAATACCGCGAACGTCTTTTTGGGTGCGATTCCGTATTTCTGGCGTGGAGTGAAAACGCTTTTAAAGGGAAAACTCAATGTGGAAGTTTTGGATGCTTCCGCTATCGGTGTCTCGCTTTTATTAAGAGACTTCCGAACGGCTGGCCTCGTCATTTTGCTTCTTGGCATGGGCGAGATGCTCGAGCGCTATACGAGAAAGAAGTCGCTTGCAAGCCTCGCAGATCAACTCGCTCTCAAAGTCGAACGTGTTTGGGTTCGCTCTGGGGATACTGTCATTGAGAAGTCATTGAAGGATTTAACCGAAGACGATTTGATTGTCGTTCGCACGGGAAACACAATTCCCGTTGATGGCACCGTTGTTAACGGTAACGCTGAAGTCAATCAAGCGACAATGACTGGAGAACCTCTTGCGGTGCATCGCACAACAGGGGGCACGGTCTTTGCGGGTACCGTTGTCGAAGATGGCGAAATCGATATCAGGGCTACAAAGATTGGAGACAGCACACGACTTAATGAAATCGTGAAATTTATCGAGACCTCAGAAAAGAGTAAAGCAGGGATTCAAGGAAAAGCCGAACACTTAGCCGATGCCATTGTTCCCTTTAACTTTGCTTTAGCCGCTCTCGTTTTCTTAGCCACACGCAATCTCGCGCGCACAGCTGCTGTCTTGATGGTGGACTACTCGTGCGCCTTGCGATTGGCGACGCCTCTAGCGATTCTCACTGCGATGCGTCAGGGAACGAAAAATGGCGTTCTCGTCAAAGGCGGACGCTATTTAGAGGCGCTTTCTGAAGTTGATACCGTTGTCTTAGATAAGACAGGAACTTTGACGCAGGCAGCTCCTCGGCTATCCGATGTCATTTCGCTAGACGCAAAGCGAGACAAGAAAGAAATTTTGGCGCTTGCCGCGTGCCTAGAAGAGCACTTCCCGCATCCGGCTTCTCGCGCCGTTGTAAAGGCCGCCGAACAACGCCACGTGAACCACTACAACGAAGAGCACGACGCAGAAGTCAATTACATCGTCGCGCACGGAATCTGTTCATCGGTCGATGGCCAGAAGGTTGTCATCGGGTCTCGGCACTTTATTGAAGAAGACGAAAAGGTCGATGTGACAAAGGGACTACCTTACGTTGAAAAGTTAGCCGCCGAAGGGAAGTCCGTGCTTTACATGGCCTACGGCGGAAAGTTAATTGGCATTCTCGGGATTGTCGATCCCTTGCGTCGTGAATCCAAGGATGTTATTCGCGAGTTAAGAGCTCGCGGCATTAAACGCATCGTGATGCTCACAGGTGACGATGAGCGCACGGCACGCAACGTTGCAAAAGAACTTGGGATTACCGAGTATCGCGCGCAAGTGTTGCCGTCGGACAAAGCCAGTCACGTTCTTGCCCTAAAGAAAGAAGGCGCGAAAGTCTTGATGGTCGGTGATGGCGTCAACGACAGCCCTGCTTTGTCAAGCGCCGATGTGGGAGCCACATTAAAAGAGGGGAGCGATATTGCGCAAGAAGTCGCTGACGTTGTTTTAACCAATAACACGCTTTCCGATTTACCGTACGCGATTGACTTGGGACGCGCCTCGATAAAGCGCATCCATCAAAACTTCACCGTCTCTGTGGGGCTCAATACTGGCTTTATGGCTGGTGGCTTATTGGGCGTTTTAACCCCAGCGAAAGGCGCCATCCTTCACAACATGACAACAATCGGGGTGTGCCTGAATGCGATGCGACCCACGGCGGGCACGAAGACCGATTCGAAGATTTGGTTTAAGCAATTTAAAGAGCTTTTAGCGGCCTCGGCTGGAACGGAAACCGGGAAAGTTGCTGCTGAAAAACTCTACGAAACAATTAAAGAGGAGTAGGGCATGCGAGAAGAATTAAAAAATGCCATTCGCTCTTATTTTCCAGGGCGCTTGCGTTTACGTCACGAGGCCCTAAAGGGACTTGATAAGGACACCGAAGCGTTAATCGCCTCGACTGTGAAAGCCGCTGACGGCATCACAGGGTGCGTCATTAATCCTGTTACGGGAAGCTTACTTCTTACGTGGAATCCGAAGACGCTCACCGAAGAGACTCTCTTAAATTACTTTTCTTTTTGGGAAGCGTTTCTTCCCGAAGGCGTCGTGAAATGTGAAGAAAAAAAGAAAGAGCCTTGCGCCTTTTGCGATGTGCTTTCGAAAGCAAAGACACTGACAGAAACCGCACTCGAAGACGCAGAGAAGCTTTCCGTGAAGGGTTTAGATCTCTTAGCCCCAATCGTTGCTTGCGACCAAGTAAAAAGCGCCCGTAAGCGTCGCGTCACACAAAATCGCTTAATGCTTTTATCATTGGCAACATGCGTGGGAGGCGCGTGGGTTTCGAAATCTGCGCACACGGCATTGGGCCTCGTTTTTGGAAGTCTTCTTGCTGTGCATCTGTATCAACATCGACGCGTGATTTAAAAGACTCAAGGCAAATAGGGGACTCCTATGAAATTCATTCGTATTCTCGTTTTGATTGTCGTCGCTTTGGCTTCGGGAAGCGTCTTTGCTTTTGCTTTTGCCGCAGCCTGCGCCATGATCGCTATTTGCCTTATCGCGCTTTTAACGGCGTATGCGATTAATCCCGAGGACGTGAAAGCGGTCCTAAAGGTTCTTACAAGTAAACTCGATACGTGGTTTACGGAGTTCTTCAATCTCATGCGCACCTTTACCGACGTCGTGCGTGATGCGGCGCAAACGGCCAAAGCGGCTGCAGGAATTCAAACGCCTGAAGAAAAAGAGCCAGAGGCGGCTTCTCAAGAAACTGAAGTCACCCCCGAAGAGGCAAAGGAAAAGCCCAAGGCCTCTAATCGCAAAAAGAGCGCAAAGCAGTAATTGCGCTAAGGCAGCCTCACAATAACGCCGTATTTTTTAAGTTTCTTCCCGGCTTTTAAAAGGAGTTTGTCTTTTGTGATGAGACTCACTTTGTAGCCAAAAGCCAAGTCAAGAAACTTTTGGTCATCTGTGTCTTTGCAACGGGAAGGGGCAGGACTCACTGGTGCGCTAACCAATATTGCCCAAGAAAGAGCCCGAATAAAAATCGCTTCCTTCTTTTCTTTTGTTAACGAGAACTTCTCGCGGTCTAAAACGAGCGCGAATTCAAAAAGCGTTTCTTCATCAAATAGGGCAAAGATTGTCTTTTTTTCGAGGGCTTCGAGAAGAGAAGCAACGCGGGAATCTTCCCAATAGAGGAGATCGAATAAAACGTTGGTATCGAAAACAAAGCAGTGACTCTGTAAGTCTTCAGTAAAGCTAGGGGTGCTCTTAATCGCGCGAGGCCAAAGAGCAGAAAGACTTACGGTTTTTAAACGAGCTTCGTCCATTCCAATATTCTTATTGAGGTGAAAAAAAGACCTGCCGAGCCAAAACACGACAGGTCTTCAATCCATTAAATCAAAGCAAAGTGCCGATTAGAGGAGGTGCTTAACTAAGTCGGCTTCGTGGGCGATTTCGCCAACGGTCACATCGAGCTTGGACTGGCTGAATTCGTCCATCGGGAGACCCTTAACGATTTCATAGCCACCCTTGCCGTCGCAAACAACGGGGAAGCCGCAGACGAGACCTTCGGGAACACCGTAGGAGCCGTCGCTCGGGACACCCATGGAGACCCATTCGCCGTTTGTGCCGAGGAACCAATCACGCATATGGTCGATAGCAGCGGCAGCAGCAGAAGCAGCAGAGCTTGCGCCACGGGCTTCAATCACAGCGGCGCCACGCTTGCCAACTGTCGGGATGTAGGTATCACGATACCAAGCCTGGTCAACGCATTCTGTGGCGGGCTTGCCATCGATTGTGGCAAAGCGGATATCAGAATACATCGAAGGAGCGTGGTTACCCCAAACGCAAACCTTCTTAATCGTGGTTGTGGGCTTGCCAGTCTTTTCAGAGAGCTGAGCCAAAGAGCGGTTGTGGTCGAGACGGAGCATCGCAGAGAAGCACTTCGGAGAAAGATTCGGAGCAGACTTCATGGCGATGTAGCAGTTTGTGTTGCAGGGGTTGCCAACAACGAGAACGTGCACGTTGCGGCTGGCGACTTCATCGAGGGCCTTACCCTGAACGGTGAAGATAGCACCATTGGCTTCGAGCAATTCAGCGCGTTCCATGCCCTTTGTACGGGGACGAGAACCAATCAAGAAGGCCGCTTCGACGTCCTTGAAGGCAACTTTCGGATCGGTTGTGCCAACAATACCGGCCAAGGTCGGGAAGGCGCAGTCCATCAATTCCATCTTCAAGCCTTCGAGCGACTTAGCAGATGTCGGGCTATCACGTTCAAGAAGGTGAAGAATCACAGGCTGATCCGGCCCAAAGAGGTCGCCAGCGGCGATACGGAAGATGATGGCATAACCAATATTACCGGCAGCTCCGGTAACAGCAACGCGAATCGGTGCTTTCATTTTTATTTTCTCTCCAAAAAAACCGAAAACCAAGCGCACGTGAGAAAAACTCAAGCGCGCGAACATCATTAAACGAACCAAGCAGAAGAATGCCTGCTTGATTTCGTCCTAGGGCGGCATTTTAATGAGTTTTTTTGGGTGGGGAACGCGCAATTTGTGTGAAAGTGCAAGTTTTTCTTGGAAATTTGTGCGGGGAAAGACCATTTGTTGGTTTAGTGCGTTTTAGAAATCTGTTCCGTAAGCATTTTTGGCCTTGTTTAGGGCGAAAGATTCGGCAGGGCGCGTGCGTTTGCAGCAGAAAGGAAAGTTGGAGACACTTTCGGCAGAAGAAGCTTAAAAGCAATTGATTTTTCACGTAGTTTATTTGAGGCCCGTTTAAAATTTGGGCTTAAGATTAAGAAAGTCCTTTAGGATAGTTTTATGCGAAAAACCGATATGTACCCCGTCTCTTTGCATTTCACAGGGCAAGAGAAGTCCCTACTTGAGTTTGCGGCTTGCGAAAGCCATTTGACGCCTGAAGACTTTGTTTATTGGGCGGCAATGCGAGCAGCAAAACTCGCCGCATCGCAGCAAGAAACGGTCGTTTTTACCGCAAGCGAGGCGCAAAAATACATTGAGGCTTTAGACCGTCGCTTCGAGCCAAACCCTAAGCTAAAAGAGGCAATGGACTTGGCAACGCAAGTTGAGACGAAGGGAAGTTTCTCTTAGGCGAGTTTTAGTGCTTGGACTGCCCATAAAGCCAAACGTAAAAGTCGTGGCGCGCTTTGGAAAGCGTGCCATTTTCGATGGCTCTTAAAACAGAGCAGCCAGGTTCTTTTGTGTGCGTGCAGTTATAAAAGCGACAATCCGTAATCGCATTGGCAATATCTGGCATCGCTTCGAGAATTTCATTGGGAGTTAGGTGCGCTAAGCCAAATTCTTGAAACCCAGGGCTATCAATAATCTCAAAATGACTTTCTCCAATTTCAATGGGATAAAGACGGGTTTCTGTTGTTGTTTGCTTGCCGTTATCTAAAGCGGCAGAAATCTCTTGCGTACGAGCATTTGCCTTTTCAGATAGGGTATTGAGTAGCGTACTTTTTCCCATTCCCGATTGGCCAACGAGAAGAACGGTTTGATTGGCAAATTCAGAGCGAAGAAGTTCTCTAGCTTTATCGGGCGCGGTGCGAGCACTAATCGAAAAGACGCGTTCACCTAATTTTTTTAGGTCCTCGACAAAATCGTCTGTGGCTTTGGCATTGACCTCAAGTTCAGACTTCGTCCGAATCAACACGGGGCGAATGTTCTCAGAGCGAGCTGCCACAATCGCCTTCCATACAAACCACGGATTAAATGTGGGCTGAGAGGCAAAGACAATGGCAACGGCATCAAGGTTCGAAGCTAGAGTCTTTTCTTTCCACGCATCGCTTCTATAGAGGCGATTTTTCCTTTTCGCAATGGAAAGGATCGATGTTTTATTTGCGTAGGGGCTACTACATTCAATTTCGTCACCTACAACCGCATCGGTCTTTTTCCCTTTGCGCGTTGCTTCGAAAATTCTCCCCTCTTTATCTTCAACAAAAAACACTCTCCCATGAGAGGCAACAACGCGAGCGGTAAAAGAGGCGGCTTCTTGCATTAGTTTTCGACCGTATACGTTCTTTTCTGAAGGTTTAGGGCTTCTTGAAGCTTTTCGCGCTCGCTTTGAACAAGGTGCGAAATCTTTTGCGCTCTTTCTTTTTCCCGTCTTGCAAGAATGGCGTTAAAGAGAATTTGTCGATCGTTAATGCGCTCAAGGCGAGCCTTCCTCGCTAAGACTTGCAAACGTTCGGACTCAATTTGAGCAGCAAGGATTCTGTGCGTAATGTGCGGGCGCCTGTGATTGGCAACCGAATAGAGGCGATCTGGCGTTAATGAATTTCGATAGTCTGTATGAAGTTTCACAATCGCGTGAATGAGAGGAGTGGCCCCAACCATACGAACCACACAGGCATCGGCGTCATACTCTAAGCGTCGTGTGAGGATGTGGATTAAAAACACAATCGGATAAAGTAAGACAGGAAATGTCGTAATCGCAATTGCCATCAGTACGCCTGGGATGGGCGCGCCATTGGCTAGAGCAATCGATGGGTGAATCCCGAGGGCCTCATAAAAGTAAGCCTTATCGGCTATCCAAGAAAAACCCCACCAAAAGGCCAGACTTAACGCAAAAAAGACGACACAGCGTGCAAAGCGATGCCAACGACCGACTTGCGCAATGGCGTTAGCACTGACAGCCAAAATTTCTTCTTCTGTTAAGCAATTTAATGTGTGACGAAAGAGAATCAATCGCGGCTTTGCTGAGGGCTGCACCAAAAGGGCGTTGGTGTGCTTAAGACCCTGGGGGCGGTTTAAGGTGTAAATCTTCACCTCGGAAAACCCAAGGTCATGGATTAGGGCGTTGAGCTTTTCTTTTAGGGAGCCATCGGGGAGTTCAACAGCCTCTTTTGAGAGCCCCACAACCCAGGTCGGGTAAAGATACTCGCGCCAGAAATACCAAGCAAAGCACGCAAGAAAGCAAAGCATCCACCAGAAATACGAGGTGAGATTAAGGATGACGAGCAAAATGAGAACAATCGGTAAATCTGTGAGCCACCCAACACAGGTCGTCCGAATACGAGAACGCAACCACGTCTTGGCGTTGGTTCTTTCCATCCCGTAGCGCTCAAGGATTCGAAAGTTACGCCACCAGTCAAAGGGAAGATCGAGTATTCCAAGGACAAGGAGAATAAAGACAACGAGAACAAACTGCGAAGCAATCCCTTGATTGGATAAAACGCTCAGACAGGCCCAGAGTAGGTCAATGCCCCCTCCGAGCGTAAATAGGAGGGTAACCGCGGCTCCGACAAGCGCATTGATCGTATCGCTTTGAACGATTTCGGCTGTGAAGTCGATGGCCTTACGATGCTCTTCGAGACTAACAAGACCAGAGAAAGCGCTTGGAACCGCGTCAGTTTCATGCTCAGCGGTGCGCACCTCGGAAATCAGGAGAGTGACCTGTATGCACACATAAAAGACAATGAGTGCAAGAAAGGTAATTTTTAAAAAGCCGGCGACCTCAAACATGGCCGATTCAGTACCTCAAAAACGTAAGAGGTCAATAGAATAACGACTTCAGATGGTTTTTTGTACTCTTAGGAAAAGTTTTTAACGAAAAAATGACAGAGAATTCTGAGAAAGACGCCAATTACAGTGAGAGCAATCTCATTTGGATTGATATGGAAATGACAGGCCTTCAGCCTGAAGTCAATCGAGTTATCGAAATCGCTGCAATCATTACCGATGCGCAATTGAATATCTTGCACGAGGGCCCTGTGATTGCCATTCACCAAGACGAATTTACGATGACACACATGGATGCGTGGAATACGGCAACGCATACACGCTCGGGACTCGTCGACCGCGTGCTCGCAAGCAAAATTGATGAAGAGAAGGCTACCGACATGTGTTTGGAGGTCTTCTCTCGCTTTGTTCCCGCAGGCAAGTCTCCAATGTGTGGTAACACCATCGGGCAAGATCGCCGCTTTATGGCCCGTTGGATGCCACGACTGGAAGCGTTCTTTCACTATCGCAGTATCGATGTTTCCACGTTAAAGGAACTCGCTAAGCGCTGGAAGCCCGAAGTCGTCACCTCGTTTAAGAAAGCCACAAAGCACGAAGCGTTAAGCGACATTCAAGAATCCATCGATGAGTTAAAGCACTACCGTCGGGAGATTATGACCATCTAGGCGGGAAAAAAAGGCCTTTTCCGGGGGAGTGGAAAAGGCCCGAAAGACCAAGGAATACTCCCCTTGATCTTAAAGACTGTTAGTTCGTAGTTTAACTGAATTTGCATGGCACCTCCGCTGGGACTCGAACCCAGATTTACGCCTTAGGAGGGCATCGTTCTATCCAGTTGAACTACGGCGGTGTTCAAAGCGCCCCTTATCTTACTGAAGTTTTATGCATTTCTCTACGGGTAAAGCGCAAGTATCGCATTTTTTTCCGAGAGCTGCGCCCAGAATAAGCTCTGTTCTTCAAAGGACGCTTAGAGAAATCAACGTTTTCTAAGAGCTTTCCACCCTAAAGAAAGGTTTGGCAGTTTTTTAATGCAAAACGGCGGCATCCATTTCTGTTGCCGCCGTTTGCTGAGCTTAAGCTAAACACTTAAGCCTTAAAGTTATTTGAGATGTTACTTCTCAAAGACCTTTTTGCCTTCAAAGAAGACGGTCTTAACCTCGCCCTTGTGAATCTCATTTTTGGGAGCGATCGAGATGTCAGTGGCTAAGATAAGGAAGTCAGCGTATTTGCCAACTTCAATTGAGCCGCGCTCTTTTTCGAGCCCCAATTGCTTAGCGCCATTGATGGTAAAGACGTCGAGCGCTTCTTCAACGCCGATGAGTTCCTTCTTGTCATACGAAAAGATTGTGTTCTCGGGGTAAAGAACAGGATCGAGAGTTCCGTTGACCGCAAGTTCAAGGATGCTTGCCACATCGCAGGGCGCACCACTATTGGCCGGGTAGTCTGTGGAAGATGTCATCACGATGCCACGACTGAGCATAGTCTTCATCGGATATCCATCCAAGAAGAAGTCGCGATCGATCTTCGTCCAAAGATCAGGCAAGTCATCGGTTTGGCCATATCTCCAGACGATGTTGGTTGCCGTGTAGATGTCGTGCTTGGCCATGAGGTCCTTTGTGGCTTCCGTGACATTTCTTGTGTGACCAACGCAATTGTGAAGCACAGCTTTCGATGTGGGTTCAGAGAGAACGTAGGCGTTTACAGCCTGTTCAACACCAGCGTCTCCTGAGGCGTGTGTGTGAACGGCAATGCCCTTGGCGTTGGCGGTCTTCACAATGTAGTTAAACGTCTTTGTTGGCCAAACTTGTGTCCCTGTCGAACCATCCTTGTAGGGAGTTTTCACCCAACCCGAGAAAGACTCGACGCACTCGCCATCGGCAAAGAGTTTGATGCTACTCGGATTAAAGTGCTTGGAGCTGTAGCGATTCTTGTACTCGACTGTGTTTTCAATGGCTTGGTCGATGTTATCGAATCCATCGATCTTGTAAGCTCCGCCGATGTTAACGGTAAGTCCCGTTTTCTTATCGTATTCGCTAATGCCCTTGTAAGCGGCCGCACCAAAGAAGTTCGTGTAGGCATCAAAGTAGTTTGTATAGCCCAAGGAGTGCAGTTCTTTCTCACAGAACTTAATCGAGCGCGCGAAATCCTCAGACGTTATGAAGTCAGAGGTCGCAATGACTTTGGCAATAACGTAATTGGCTGCGATATCGGAAACCAACCCTAAGAGACGGCCCTCTTTATTTTTCGAAATAAAGCCGCCTTCAATTTTCGTTTTTGCGGTAAGGCCAGCGGCTTTGATTGCCTTGGAATTTAAAAAGCAGTT
>CAVEMY010000018.1:0-30145 GCA_963617005.1 Parabacteroides distasonis
CTTATGCACATTCATATTCTTGGGATTTGTGGCACCTTCATGGGAGGTGTCGCACAGTTAGCTATCGCCGCGGGTCACACGGTGACGGGTTCGGATAAAAACGTTTATCCACCGATGAGCGATCAGTTGCGGCTTGCTGGCGTTCGTATCGAAGAGGGGTATGACGTAAGCCAATTGGCTATCAACCCTGATATGTGGATTATCGGCAATGCCATTAGCCGCGGAAATCCCTTACTTGAAGCGATTCTCAATTCAGGGGCTCCCTATACGTCAGGCCCCCAATGGATGTGTGAAAACATTCTTCAGGGTCGTCACGTTTTAGCTGTCACTGGAACACACGGCAAAACAACAACAACCTCGCTCCTTGCGTGGATTTTGGAAAAGGCTGGATTAAATCCAGGCTTTCTTGTGGGAGGCGTTCCAAGTAACTTCGGCCGTTCTGCCCATTTAGGAACGGGGCGAGCCTTTGTCATCGAAGGCGATGAGTACGACACCTGTTTTTGCGATAAGAGAAGTAAGTTTGTTCACTATCGGCCTCGCACCGTGATTTTGAATAACCTTGAATACGATCACGCCGATATCTTTGAAAATCTCGCGGCCATTGAAAAGCAGTTTCATCATCTTGTGCGCATTGTCCCGTCCGAGGGACTTGTGATTTCTAACGCAAAGTGCGAAGCGCTTGACCGAGTTTTATCGCGCGGCATTTGGAGTCGCTTAGAAAAATTCGATGACCCAAACGGTTGGGCTATCACCGAAGACGGTATCGTGAGTTTCAAAGGCAAAGAAGAAGGCGAACTCGATTTCGTTTTGCCAGGTCGCCACAATCAATTAAATGCACTGGCGGCGATTGCTGCCGCACACGATGTGGGAGTGGCTCCCAAAGAGGCTCTCCAAGCACTAAGGGAATTTCATGGTGTTAAGCGCCGCCTTGAAGTGAAAGGCACCGAGCGAGGCGTCACAGTGATTGATGACTTCGCTCACCACCCAACAGCGATTTTTGAAACGATTGCCGCATTGCGTAAAAAGATGGGGAACTCTGGTCGCATTCTCGCTGTCTTTGAGCCACGCAGTAACACGATGAAGTTAGGGACGATGAAAGAGCGCCTTTCGCAATCATTAAGCGGCGCAGATCTTGTGTGGTGCTATAGCGGAAAAGGGGTTGATTGGGACGCGAAGGAAGCCTTATCTTCATTAGGAAAAAAGGTGCAGTGCTTTAAAGAGTCAATCGATCCCCTTGTTCAGTCTGTTGTCTCTGAAGCAAAAGAGGGCGACACGATTCTTTGTATGAGTAACGGCGCCTTCTGTGGCATTCACGAAAAACTTCTTTGCGCGTTAAAGGGATAAGGACGTGGTGCAAACGATTTTTTATTTGCACGGGTTTCTTTCGTCTCCTACGGGGCCGAAAGCGGAACTTGTCTCTCAAGAGTGCGCCAAGCGCGGTATTTCTTTTGTCGCGCCCGATATGAATGAAGAGCCACTAGTTCTTTATGAGAAGCTACAAAGGGAACTCAAAGGGAAAGACCCAGCCTCATATGGCTTAATCGGTTCGAGTTTGGGTGGCTTTTATGCGACTCGCTTGGCTTCGGAATTTGGCTGCAAAACGGTTTTAATTAATCCGGCGACTGCACCTTGGCTTACGATCAAAAACTTCTTAGGAAAACAAACGACGCGCGACGGGAAAGTTGTCGTTGTCAAAGAAGAATATGGCGCAGAACTTCAAAGTCTTTACTCGGACGTTGTAAAGTATCCTGAAAGGATGCTTTTGGTGTTGTCGCTAGCCGACGAAGTTCTTAATTGGAAAGAAACCGAAAAGCGCTTTTCGATGGTAAAGACTCTAAAGTTACCCAATGAAGACCACGCTGTCAGTGGCTTCTCGAAAATAGTCTCCCAAGTTGTTGATTACTTTGTGCCGCAGAAAGGATAAGCACGATGCAATTGTTTTTTGAGGAAGATGGCACCCATAAAACGGGCCTTATCCTGCGTCACGAAGGTAACGCTTATCAAGTCGAGCTTCCCACAGGTAAGCGCAGTAAAGTCAAAGGCGGTCACGTTCTTTTTGAATTTGACTACGCAGGAGACTTTCTAAAAGACGCACGCGAGAAAGCCTCAGAAATCGACCCGATGTTTCTTTGGGAAGTGGTTTCTGGTCGTGAGATCGATTACAACGCATTAGCCAAAGAATATTTCACGGCTCCAACAGATGTTGAGCGAGCCGCTGTTTTTCTCGCTTTGCACGAAAACCCTGTTTACTTTTATAAAAAGGGACGCGGCGTATTTAAACCCGCCCCTCAAGATACATTAGAGCGAGCGCTTCAAGCAATCGAACGGCGTAAAAGAGAAGAAGAAAAGAAAAAAGAGATGACCGCCCTGATGGTCTCAGGCACGGCGCCAGAAGAGATTCGTGCGCAGGCTCTTACGCTTCTTTTAAAGCCCGATAAGAATTCGATTGAATGGAAGGCTCTTAATGATGCTTCAAGCGCCATGCGCATGACGCCACTTAAGCTTCTCTTGCAATTAGGAGCCATTCGTAGTCCCTATCAGTGGCACACCGAAGCGTTTTATTTTGAAAACTTCCCACAAGGAAAGGGTTTCTCACGCACGCTCCCAGCTCCCGCTGCAATCACAGAACACTTACCCGAGGCAAGCGTCAAAGCGTTCTCCATTGATGATTCGCAGACAACAGAAATTGATGATGCAACAAGTGTGACGGAGTGGGGCGAAGGAAAGCTTCGCATCGGTATTCATATTGCGGCTCCTTCTTTGATTATTGAACGCGACTCTGCGGTCGATAAAGTTGCCCGAGAAAGACTTTCTACTGTCTACGGGCCAGGCATTAAAACGACGATGCTTCCCGAGAATTGGATCAGTGCTGCAAGCCTAGACGCTGGGAAAAGTAAACCCTGTGTGTCGCTTTATGCTGTCGTGGATAAAGAGACGATGGCAGTCCTTTCTACAGAAACCGTCGTTGAGTGTGTGTCAATTGCTGATAATTTGCGTTACGACACCTTCGAAGATGAAGTAACGGAAGAGGCACTTTGCAACGGGACGCTTACTGTTCCTTATGCTTCGGAGATGACTCTCCTTTGGCGTTTTGCCAAGGCGCGTAAAGCCGTGCGTGAAGAGGTTCGAGGGCGCCCTGAAATGCCCATGCGTAAAGAATGGTATTTCGTTCTCGAAGGAGAAGGGGAAGCGGCTCGCGCCACTCTTAAGAGCCGCACACGCGGGGCTCCGATTGATCTAATCGTTTCTGAACTCATGATTTTTGCCAACGAAACCTGGGGCCTATGGCTTGAAGAGCATGGCTTTGCGGGGATTTATCGTTCGCAACGCATGGGGCGCGTGAAAATGAGCATCACCCCAGGTCCCCACGACGGCTTGGGCGTGATGTGTTATGCGTGGTCAACGTCTCCTTTGCGCCGCTACGTGGATTTAGTCAATCAACGGCAACTGCTGTGCGCTGCGTTGGGTCGGGCCCCAGCCTATGAAGCGAAAGACACGGACCTATATACAACGGTCAGCGCCTTCGAGACGGCCTACGAGGCTTACAATGATTTCCAGCGTCGCATGGAGCGCTACTGGAGCTTACGTTGGATTGAGCAAGAAAAGAAAACGGAAGTGACAGCTCTTGTTGTGAAAGACGAGCTTGTTCGCATCGAGGGGCTCCCGATGATGCAGCGCATCCCGGGACTTCCTGAACTCGAGCGAGGTCAGAGGATTCGCTTACAGGTTCTAGGATGTGATTATCTTGAGCTTGTTTTAGAGACGCGTCTAATGGAACTCTTGGATGTTGTCGGAGAGAACCTCGAAGAGGAAACTCTCGCTAAAGAAACGCCAGAGAGTGAAGCAAAAGTAGAAGCGACAGCCGAAGAAAAAGAAACATCGGAAAAGGAGGGCATATGAGCCGACATTTTTATGTGATTGGTAACCCGATTGGACATTCCTTGTCTCCTGCAATTCACGCCGCGTTTGCCCGTGAGGCAGGGTTAGATATTGTCTACGAGACGCGATGTTTTGAAATTGGACACTTCGCCGAAGAGTTAAGAGAGCTTGCCTCTTGCGAAGATGTGTTTGGTGCCAATGTGACAGTGCCTTTTAAGGTTGATGCGGCTCACTGTGCAGACCGCCTGACGGAACGCGCCAAACGTGCGGGAGCCGTCAACACGCTTTGCTTAAAAACCGAAAACGGCATTTTGGGCGATAACACCGATGGCATTGCTTTTGTCCACGAAGTTGAAGGCCGGCAACACATCTGTCTTACGGATGCCCGTATCCTGCTTTTAGGCGCAGGGGGTGCTGCCCGAGGCCTGTGCGCGGCTTTAATTGAGAAAACGAAGAACATCACTATCGCCAATCGTACGTTGGAGAAAGCGCAAAAACTAGCGGGCGATTTTGGATTTGAGGCGTTGCCGCTCGAAAGCTTGCACGAACCCCTTTGGGATATTGTGGTTAACGCCACAAGCGCAAGCCTACAAGGCAAGCTCCCAGGCATCGATGAGAAGGTCTACGCGGGAGCGAAGCTCTCCTTTGACCTTATGTATAGCGCTAAGCCCACCGTCTTTATGCAGCGCGCGAAAGAACTTGGGTGCCCGAAGGTCGCTGATGGCTTAGGAATGCTCGTTGAACAGGCCGCCGAAAGTTTTTATCTCTGGAATGGGGTTCGCGTTTCAACAGATCCCGTCTACGAGCACTTAAGAAAGACAATCTAAAAATCAAAAGTCCCGGGTAGACACAATAAGGAGCGTTTGGCTAACACCGCGCTCCTTTTTTTGTGCCTACCTTTTTTGCCTATAAGCCTTGACTAAACGCAAAAGCCCGATAGGAAGGAACTAATACTTTTATAGGCACTATGTAAAATCATGTCGGAGAGAAATGTTTCTGTTTGTAAGAATTTAATGAAAACAGCGCGTTTCTATGTGGTTACTTGGCTTTTAAGTCGATTCTTGTGATGCTCGTTGATGCTTTTCTTTTTAACTAAAGCATCGCTCGAACGAAAAAAGACCCAAGTAACGCTATTGACGGAGGGAACTTATGAATAGTGTTGCTCTTAGAAAATGGGCAATCACTTTGGGCCTCGGAATCATCATTTGGTTGATGCCCGTACCTGAAGGATTGACACCGGCGGCCTGGACAATGTTTGCTGTCTTTGTTGCAACAATTGCTGGCTTTATTCTTCAACCGATTCCGATGGGGGCTGTGGCCTTCTTAGGTCTCACATTCTGCGCTTTCTTTGGAATTCTCAAAACCAAAGACGTCTTAATGGGATTTGGCAACGGTACGATTTGGCTTATCGTGTGCGCCTTCTTCCTTTCGCGCGGGTTTATTAAGACCGGTCTCGGTCGCCGTATCGCCTTCTGCATTATTAAGGCTATCGGTAAGAGCGCGGTCTCTTTAGGTTATTCAATCTGCTTATCTGAACTCATCATTAGTCCTGCGATGCCTAGCGCTACAGCGCGTGGCGGTGGCGTCTTCTATCCGATCGTTCAGTCTTTAAGCTCGGCGTTTGGTTCCGAACAGGGGCCGACAGCTGGCAAAATCGGTAAGTATCTCATGCAAGTGGGCTTTCACGCCGATGCCGTTACCTGCATGATGTTCCTGACATCGATGGCGGGCAACCCCTTGTGCGTGGGATTGGCTGCAAGCGCTGTGGGCGTGGAACTCACATGGATGCAGTGGTGTATCGCCGCTATCGTCCCTGGCTTGGTTTGCTTGTTCCTCGTTCCGCTTGTTCTTTTAAAGATTGCTCCCCCAGAACTTCGTAGTATCCCCAACGCCCGTGAGCTTGCCGTGCAAGAACTCGCGAAGATGGGTCCGATGACAAAAGACGAAAAGGTTTTAGCCTTTGTCTTCGTAATGTGCTTGGTTTTGTGGGCCACAGGAAGTATCACCAAGTTGGGCGCAACTCCGATTGCGATGGTTGCTGTCTCGATTATGCTCATTGCTAACGTTCTCACGTGGAAAGACATCTTAAGTGAGAAGGGTGCGTGGGACGCCATGTTCTGGATGGGCGGCTTAATGTCCTTAGCGACCGCTCTTGCCAAATGCGGCTTTATTAAGTGGGCTGCTGCCTTTATCGCAAGCGGCATCTCTTCGGCGCACATGGGCTGGATTGCTTCCTTCGTGATTATTAGTTTGATTTACACCTATTCGCACTATTGCTTCGCGTCTGTGACGGCTCGTATTTCTGCGATGTACGCCGCGTTTACGGCTGTGGCTGTCGCCTGCGGCGCACCAGCACTCATGGTTGCGGTGGCGTTCGGTATCTTTGCGAACCTACCGATTTCCTTGACGCACTACGGCAATGGCGCAGCCCCCGTGTACTTTGGCGCGGGCTACGTCTCCCAGGGCGAATGGTGGCGTAACGGATTTATCATCTGCACGATCAATACCGTTGTGTGGCTTACCATCGGTATGGCTTGGTGGAAGGTGATTGGTCTTTACTAATCGAAATATCTCCTAGTTGTTGTTTGATGCCATAAAAATCCCTGCAACCGAGGTCGGTTGCGGGGATTTTTAAAAGAGATTTTTCTCTCTGAAAAAACGGGCGAAGACGTATAATCCCGCCCAAGAAATTCAATTTTGTTTCACGTCGCGTTTCGCGTGAAGTTCACGCGAAAGGTCCTTTATTTGTCTTCTCTTTCGGGGATGAGCGTTAAATGCGCGAAACTGATCTCGAAAAAACAAAAACGAGTCTGCGAGAGCCCGAAACCGAGGAGAGCTCCGCGCTTGCGCCTGAGGAGGCGAGCCTTGCGCTTGACCAAATCACGCAGATTATTGAGCGCGAAGAAGAAAATAATCCCAAGCTTCCGCCAGACCCCAAGCACCCGCTTGCCAAACCGTTAAGTCAAGGGGCAAAGGAGGCTTTGCGCGAAATTCTTGCTGAGCTTCACCCCGCTGACGTGGCCTACGTTTTGGAGGCGCTACCTCAAGACGATCGCTTGGCTGTTTGGCAACTCGTTGACGCCGAAGACGAAGGCGACATTCTCGTTGAAGTCAGCGACGCGGTTCGCGAAACGCTTATCGAGGCGATGACGCCAGACGAGCTCGTTGACGCGGTTGAAACACTTGATACGGACGAAATCGCCGACATCGTTGAAGACTTGCCGCCTGATGTTGTGGCTGAGGTTCAGGAAGGGTTGTCTCACGAAGAGCGTGCGCAGTTGCGCGCCGCGATGAGTTACCCAGAAGAAAGCGTTGGCGCGCGCATGGACTTTGAGATGATTTCCGTGCGCGAAGACATTACGCTTGAAGCGGTTTTAACGTACCTACATAAATTTAAGAACTTACCTGACCACACCGATCAACTCTTTGTCGTTGACCGTCAGGGTAAATTTAAAGGTGTTCTTCCCGTAAGCCAGATTCTTGTACACGAGTCTTTTGTCACGGTCGCCGATCTCGTTCAAACCGATATCCTCACCTTAAATCCCTTGGATGATGCGGAAAACGCCGCACACGCCTTTGAGCGTTATGACTTGGTGAGCGCCCCCGTTGTTGATGAAGCAGGTCGCCTAGTCGGCCGTTTGACGGTTAACGATGTGCTCGATGTGATTCAAGAAAGTAATAACGATGACGTTCTCGCTAGCGTCGGTTTAAGCGATGAGCAGGATATCTTCGGTAGCGTCTGGCAAATCGCCAAGAGCCGCTGGCTCTGGTTGGGTGTGAATCTTTGCACGGCGTTTTTTGCTTCGCGCGTGATTAACGCCTTTGATGGAACAATCGAGCGCGTTGTCGCGCTTGCTGCATTAATGCCCATTGTGGCGGGAATGGCAGGAAACTCAGGGAACCAGACTTTGACGCTTTTGGTTCGCGCGATGGCCATGGGCCAGGTGACAGGCTCGAACGTGCACGACCTTATTCGCAAAGAAATATGGACCGCTTTTACAAACGGTTTGATTTGGGGCGCCATCGCTGGCCTTTTTGTTTGGGTGCTCTATCACGATAGTCCCTACGGGATGACCTTAGGGTTTGTGATGTTTCTTGCGATGATTCTCAATTTCGTATTGGGGGCTGCGGTAGGCCTTGCCGTTCCCTTACTGTTAAAGCACTTCGGGAGAGACCCTGCGATGGGAGGCTCGGTTCTTCTCACATTCTCTACAGACTCCGGAGGCTTTTTGATTTTCCTAGGGTTGGCGACGTTGTTCTTTCAGGGGTGATTTTCACACCTAAAGTGTCAAGGATTGTTAAGAAATCTTTCTAAGCACAAAGAAAGGGCACTCCCCCTTTTTTGATGCGCTAAAGTCTCAAGTAAGAGAAAAGAAAAGGCTTTTTCTCGAAAAAAGAAGGAAAAGGACATGAAAAAAACTGTACTTTGCTTAGCAGCGACAAGCTTTCTTTTCTTAAGTGCTTGCCAGAGCACGGGCGATGCCTATCGCGCTGATACGTACTATGTGTCAGGAGTGAATCAAGCCCAAGAAGTAAAGACCGTTCAGATTATTGCTGTGATTCCTGCTCGTATCGCCATTCCCAATAACGCACGCTCTCAGGCACAGGCCGTGGGTGCGGTTCTTGGTGCAATTGCAGGAGTGGCCATCGGCAATCAGGTGCATCACGCTCGCACAGGTGATCGTGTTTTAGGCGGTATTGCCGGAGGCGTAGCAGGAGCGGCCTTAGCCGATGCGGCCTCAGGTGACGAAACTCTGGTCGACGGTGTGCAAATTACATTCCGTTATGGTGACAAGCTCTATAACTCAGCGCAAGTCGGTCGCGTCTGTGAATTCAAGAACGGCACAGCCATTATGGTTTCTCCGAGTCCGAACGCCACACGCATTCAACCGAATAATTTAGGTGGTTGCCCCAAGACGACAACAGGTCAGTAAGGAGCGCGAAAGATGAAAAAGTCGATATTTGTACTCTTAACGACGATTGCTAGCTCTTTTGCCATCGCGCAAACGGGAACAGTGCCGCCAGATTATCCTGCGCAGCTCGATCGCTCGATGGATTCTCAGATTGAAGCCGTGCGTCTTAATTATGAGGATGTGAAGGCAAAGGCTGAGGCAAAGCTTGCCGCGGAAAAAGCCGCTACGGAAAAAGCCAAAGCCAAAGAAGCGGCTCGCAAAGCGGCAGCGGCGAAAAAGTTAGCAGCAAAGAAAGCGGCTCAAGAGAAAAAGGCCGCGGAGCGTGCCGCAAAACTTGAAAAACGGGCCGATGAATCCGCTGAGCTTGACCTCGAATTAAAGCGCTTAAAGGTGCGGGAAGCCACTGCTGAGACAAAAGTCAAAGAGGCGATTTCCGAAGAACAAATTAAGCGCGCAGGCGATATTGTTGACGCCAAACTCAAGGAAACAAAATAAGTAAGAATTAGTTTCCGAATAGGGAATTGAGCGCATCGAGATTGGAAGATTTCTTCTTTTCTGGTGCGCTTTTCTTTGCCTGCGCAGGATCGATCTCTCGCACGGGATACTCTTCCTCAATCTCATCGCGCAAATGCGACAGCGGACGATCGGAATTTAAAAAGCGCCGAGCGACTTCGCTATCAACTCCCTCGTAACGCAAAACACGGTGCGTGTCGAACTCGACTTCAAGAGCACGAGTTTTCTCGTCGTAGCCTGCGGAAAGGATTCCGCCACGGTGAATAGATAGGCGTCGCATCATCGTCTCCAAAAAAGAGAAACTGCAGTCATTATAGAAAGGGTGGGGCGCAGGGCGAAAAACACGATGAGGCTTCTGGCGATTTTTTAAATGGAGACAAGTCGTTTTTTCTTTTTTTGAGATTCAAGAAAACAACAGATTTTGGGAAAATCGCGTTTTTCTTCTGCTTGGGGCTTAAAAACCTCTGATTGGAAAAATCATCCCGACATAATCGATTCGTTCACAGGCGTGCGTGATATTTGTTTTGTGCATTATCAGGCTCTTTTTCGCTCGTGTTGCCCGCAATCGACTGCGGCACCCCGCATACCGAATTCATGCGGGTGCATGGGTAGTTGCTGCTGACTGTCAGCAGAAATGAAAAAGTCCGAGTTCGCAGCTCGGACTTTAGAAAAGGAGATAATGTGATGTTCAAGTCATTTATCTCGCTTCATATTCTATCGGAAATTTCCGTGGATGTGACATATTTGCCTTTTGCAATTTGTGTCATCATTCTCGTGAAGTTTCTTGATGAAACGAAGCGAAAACCGTAGTTAGTTTGCTAGCTAACGTGGGTAAGGGAGCCATCCCTTGCCCAGCGCCTGTGAACAATCATACGTGTTTTGTCCTGCCTTTTAAAGGAAAGCACGGATGAAAGTTTTCCCGTCGTGTTTTCTTTCAACATCACCCGTATCGAAACCAAACGTTCCGAAGCAAAGACGGGATTGGGCGCTAGAAATTGCTCCTAGTTATCAGCAGAAGGCAGAAATGAAAAAGTCCGAGTTCGCACCTCGGACTTTAGAAAAGGAGATAACGTGATGCTAAATTCATTTATCTCGTTTCGTATTCTATCGGAACTCTTCCGAGCGCCTTTTGTCCTTCTTGATTTAAGGCTGAGTTTTTATCGAGGAAAGCGAAAAAAGCCTCTATGAAGGGTATTTCTCAGTCTCAAATCTAGACAATTAAGCAAAATCAGTGCAAAACAAGAGGCGAAAACTGTGGTAATGTTTCGCGTCCTAAAAAAAGAGCGACTCTTTTATTGAGGAGAGGCTCAAGTTTTCAGGATTTAAAAATCCAAGACTCATTCGCTATTCGACGCGGCTCTAGAGAAAGACAATCTTTCTTACGGAGTCGAGAAGAGGCTACTTTATGGCAAAGAAGAAGTTACTGACCGAGAAAGAAATTCTCGCGATGCCCAAAAAGGATTACATGAACGAGCGGCAGGTCGATTTTTTCCGCAATCGCCTGCAGATGATGGAAGCGCAGTTGCGTAGCAACGCCGATCAGACAACAGAAAATCTGCGTGAGACAAGCGTTGTTCCCGATCCGGCCGATCGTGCAACACTTGAAGAAGAACGCACATTTGAATTGCGTACGCGCGACCGTGAAAGAAAGCTCTTAAAGAAAGTGCAAGCCGCGTTACGCCGCATTGAAAATGGCGAATACGGTTGGTGCGAAGAAACGGGCGAACCTATCGGTGTGGCGCGTCTGATTGCGCGTCCGACAACGACGCTTTCTCTTGAAGCTCAAGAGCGACGCGAAATCCGCCAAAAGATGTACGGCGATTAATCGTGAGAAATCGACTCGGTAAGTGAAAGGGAGGCTTTGAAAGCCTCCTTTTTGCGACTTAGAGCGGGCATAATCCTTAGAACTCATCTAGTTAAGGATCTACGGGAATAAAAGGTATGGAACAGTTTCACGGAACAACGATTCTCTGTGTTCGTCGTGGCAACGTTGTTGCGATGGCAGGCGACGGTCAAGTCACGTTAGGTAATGTTGTCTTTAAGGGATCGGCGCGCAAAGTTCGTCGCGTCTATCACGACAAAGTCATTGTTGGGTTTGCAGGTGCCACGGCCGACGCTTTCACGCTTGTCGAGAGATTTGAAGCGATGCTCGAGAAGCACTCGGGCAATTTAATGCGTGCGGCAATTGAGTTGGCTAAACAGTGGAGAACAGACAAGGCGTTGCGTCACCTTGAAGCGATGATGATTACAGCCGATGCCGAATCGACATTAATTCTTTCTGGTAACGGCGACGTCATCGAACCAGAAAACGGAATCGCAGCAATCGGCTCAGGGGGATCTTATGCGTTAAGCGCAGCGCGAGCCCTAGTTGAACACACAGAAATGGATGCAGAGGCAATTGCTCGTGCCTCTTTAAAGATTGCTGGAGACCTTTGCATTTACACCAATAACAACGTGCTTGTCGAGAAGATTACTCGGGGAGAATAAGAGTGAAAGAAGAATCCATGATGACGCCTCGCGAGATCGTAAGCGAACTCGACAAATACATCGTCGGACAAAATGCGGCGAAAAAAGCCGTGGCGATTGCCTTAAGAAACCGCTGGCGTCGCTCGCGTGTGCCCGAGCCTCTGCACTCGGAAATCACACCGAAAAACATTCTCATGATTGGGCCGACTGGCGTAGGGAAAACCGAGATTGCTCGCCGTTTAGCGCGATTAACCGACGCTCCTTTTGTGAAAACAGAAGCAACAAAGTTCACAGAAGTCGGTTATGTGGGGCGCAATGTTGAATCAATCATTCGCGACTTGATGGAAGCGGGCATGAAGCTAATGCGTGAAGAGCAAAAGCGGCGCGTTCACGTCAAGGCAGAAGAAGCCGCTGAAAATCGTGTGCTTGATTTGCTTGTTCCTCCGACAACACAAGTGACAAATCCCGATGGGACTCCTGTGGCGCCTGTTGAAGGTGTCGCACGGCGCCGCTTGCGCGAGGATTTAAGAGCGGGGCGCTTAGACGATAAGATCGTTGAAGCTGAAGTCGTGGCCGACGGCCCAGTCTTTAACATGATTGCTCCCGAAGGCATGGACGATATGGAAAATCAGCTCCAAAGTGTCTTTGAGAAATTGCAGCAACAAAATAAAGAAAAGCGTCGCTTAAAAGTCAAAGACGTCCTCGCTATCTACACAGAAGAAGAATCGGGAAAACTCATCGACAAATCCGAATGTGTGCGTGATGCAATCGAAAACGTCGAAAATAACGGCATCGTTTTCATCGACGAAATCGATAAGATTGCTCGCGGCGGAGAAACCAATGGTGCTGACGTTTCGCGTGAAGGCGTTCAGCGTGATTTGCTGCCTTTAATCGAAGGCACCACAGTGAAAACGAAATACGGCTGGGTGAAAACCGACCATATTCTTTTCATTGCTTCTGGTGCTTTCCACTTATCAAAGCCCTCGGACCTTGTTCCAGAGCTTCAAGGGCGCCTTCCGATTCGTGTTGAACTCAATAGCCTAACAAGTGAAGATTTCGAGAGAATTCTCACCTCGACTGACGCCTCACTCGTTAAGCAATACGAAGCGCTTTTAGGCGCAGACGGCTGCAAGCTAACGTTTGAACCCGAAGCCATTAGCCTTATTGCAAAATACGCCTTTGATGTAAACGAACACACAGAAAACATCGGCGCAAGACGATTGCATACGGTCATGGAAAAGCTCTTAGAAGACGCAAGCTTTGAAGCAGGAAATCGCGCAGAATCCGCCGTGCGCATCGATGCTGCGTATGTGAAATCAAAGCTTGGCGACTTAGCGCAAGACGAAGACCTTTCGCGCTATGTGCTCTAGGATTGTTACGTGCTAGAAGAAACCGAACCATTTAAGCCAAGGGGGAATTCTCTTACGGGAATTTCCCTCTGGCTCTTTGATTTGGATAACACGCTTTACGACTCGACCGTGCGAGCCTTCCCAGAAATTCATATGAGGATGGCGCACTACATTGCTAAGCACTTAAACCTTCCTTTAAAGGAGGCGGAAAACTTGCAGCACACGTATTGGCGCGAGTTTGGAGCGACCTTTTTAGGATTAGAGCGCTTGCACGGCATTGACCCCATCGATTTTTTCAAAGAAACACATACGTTTGATATCGAGTCGGCAGTGGTTCCTTGCGTCAGTTCCACGCTTTTAAGAAAGACAATCGTTAACCTTCCTGGTCGCAAGGCGATTCTTACCAATGGGCCGCACGCTTATGCCGAGCGCGTTCTTCACGCTTTGGGTATTGCTGATGTTTTCGAAGCAGTTCTTGCGCCAGAAGAAGTGCGGGTTCCTGGGCGCTGGCGTTGCAAGCCAGAAAAAGAAGCTTTTACAAGAGCCACATCTTTTTTGCATGCGCCCCTTTCTTCGGCCGTGATGATCGATGACGGATTAAAGAATCTTAAGGCCGCGAAAGCTCTTAACATGAAAACCATTTGGTGCGCGGGGCACGGGAAACTTCTTTCGCCAAAAAAGCCCGCCTATGTTGACTATGTCGTGCGCGATGTCTCAGAACTTGCGAAAATAACAGAGCATCACTTTCTGCAAGTAAAGGAGAAGGTAAGCTATGTGGAAAACCGTTAAGAAATGGGTAAAGCGTATTTGGGGAGCGCTTGACTTTACGCGGCGCGCCATTGCGAACTTTCTATTGCTTGCCATTGTCCTCGGGATTGGTGTTCTTTTTTTCTCGGGGTCCACAGTCAAGATTGAAGATAAGACAACTCTCGTTATCCCCATCTCAGGAAATCTCGTTGAACAGTCTTCGATGGGAAGCCGCGAGGCCTCGTTGGCGTACGCTTTCTCGGGGGCAGACCCCGAGACGCGACTTCGTGACGTGGTTCGTGCGATGGATTTGGCCTGTACTGACACGCGCATCGAAAACGTTCTTGTGCGAGTCGATGATTTAGGGAAAGCCGGTTTTGCGAGCCTACGAGAAATTGGCGAAGCGATGGACCGCTTAAAGAGTGCTGGGAAAAAGATCACCGTTTGGTCAAGCGCCTTTTCGCAAAAACAATATGCCATCGCTTCTCACGCCAGTGAAGTTTTCGTTCACCCGATGGGGAGTGTCCTCTTAACTGGTCTTGATAACACCCGTCTTTATTGGGGTGAGACATTAAGAAAATTAGGCGTTAACGTTCACGTTTTTAAAGCCGGTGCCTATAAGTCATTCCCAGAGACTTTCGTGCGTAAGGGACCAAGCGAAGCTGCTCTTCGCTCCGATCGCTTTTGGATGGATGATGTGTGGTCGCAATTTACAGAGGCAATCGAAGTCTCCCGTGGCTTGATGCCAGGAGCTGTCGGAAATCTCATCGATGGCTTTGAAGCCGAAGTCAATCGCGCCGATGGCAATATGAGTCAGGTTGCACTCAATGCCAATCTTGTCGATGGTGTGCGGGACGCCGATGCCGTGCGCGACATTCTTTTAGAAAGACAGGGTGGCAAGAAAGGGAAAGACGCCTTGCGGCGCGTGGATTATCTTGATTACTTAGCAAGTAACCCAGAAACGAATCGCACAGGAAAAGGCATTGCTGTCTTAACGCTCGAAGGCGATATCCGTGATGGCGCAAGTGCGCTTGGTATGGTCGGAGCTCGCACGGTAAGTGATTTAATTCAAGCTGCGCGCGAAGACAAAAATGTTGCTGCTCTCGTTGTTCGTATCGATAGTCCTGGTGGGAGCGCCGTCGCAAGCGAAATGATTCGCCGTGAACTTGAACTCGTGCGTAAAAGCGGCAAACCCGTTGTTGTTAGCATGGGAGATATGGCAGCAAGTGGCGGCTACTGGGTAAGCCTCGCAGCCGATGCGATTGTTGCCGATCCGATGACAATCACGGGTTCTGTTGGCGTCTTTGGGATGATGCCGACATTTGAAAAAGTGCTTGAGAAATATTCTGTGGGAGTGGGAGGCGCTTATACCGAGTGGATGGCAAGAGCCAAAAGCGCAGCGTTGCCTCTGGATTCTCGCTACGAAAGAATCTTATCGCGTACTGTTGAGCGCACATATCAAGATTTCTTAAAGCTTGTTTCGCAGTCTCGTCATATGCCAATTGCCCGCGTTGAGCCTTTGGCTCAGGGTCGCGTCTACACAGGGCGTCAAGCGCATCGCTTGGGACTCGTCGATCAATTAGGCGGCATGGCAACCGCGCAAAAAGAAGCGCGTCGCTTAGCCAAATTAGACGACTCTGCTCCTATTTATTGGTATGAGGAAAGTCCCAATACGGTTCGCACGTGGGTCGAAAAGTTACTGATTTATGTGAAGGCTCCAAGTAGTCAAATTGAAGCGGCAGTCAAAGCCCCGCTATCCGAAGCCGAGGCTCTTTTTGGTTTAGTGAAAACGCCTTTTGAGCCACTCGCTCACGCATTAATTAGCAAAGACTAAAAACGAATTTGGGGCGCACGAGGCGCCCCAAAATACAAATTGCGGATTAAAGCTTAGTAGTTATAGCCCTCGCGAATCCAGCGCGCGACATCGATAGCACAATACGTCAGAATGCCGTCAGCACCCGCTCGCTTAAAGCAAATCATCGATTCCATCGTGATGCGCTTTTCATCGATACATCCTGCGGCAGCAGCGCATTTGAGCATCGCGTATTCGCCTGAGACGTGATAGGCGAATGTCGGGGCCTTAAATTCGTCTTTTACGCGACGAATCACATCAAGGTAGGGAAGCCCTGGTTTTACCATCACCATATCGGCGCCTTCGGCTAAATCAAGTCCCACTTCCCAGAGCGCTTCGTTACTGTTGGCGGGGTCTTGCTGATAGACGTTTTTGTTGGATTTCCCAAGGTTCGCACTCGATCCTACGGCATCGCGAAATGGCCCGTAAAAGGCCGAAGCGTATTTCGCGGAATACGCCATGATGCGTGTGTGAATGAGCCCCTCTTTTTCAAGCGCGTCGCGAATGGCACCGATGCGTCCGTCCATCATATCGCTCGGAGCGACAACGTCTGCGCCCGCCTTGGCCTGCGTTAGGGCTTGACGAATGAGCATCGCAACGGTTTCGTCATTTAGGATATAGCCCGTTTCATCGATTAATCCATCTTGTCCGTGCGTCGTGTAGGGGTCAAGCGCCACATCGCACATCACCCCGAGTTCAGGGTACTTGGCCTTGATCATTTTGATTACGCGCGGGATAAGACCATCGGGATTGGCCGCTTCAACGCCATCGGGTGTTTTAAGAGAGGCATCGATTACAGGAAAAAGGGCGACCATCGGGATGCCAAGCTCGACACATTCTCCGCATGTTTTTAAGAGTTCATCGGGCGTCTGACGGAAAACCCCAGGCATTGTGGGAACGGCTTCGCGATTTGATGTGCCTTCTTTAACGAAAACCGGAAGAATTAAATCGTTTGGCGTGATGACGTTTTCACGCATTAAGCGACGAGAAAAATCATCGTGACGCATGCGACGCATGCGAACCTGAGGAAATTGACCAAGTGTTTGCATAAAAAATCCTCTTACTTTTTGGATTCGAGCGGTGTGCGAAAGCGCCCATCGGGATCGATCCAGTTTAAAAGTGTTTCAGAAAGTGCTTCGCGCCCTTCCTTTTTTAATCCAGAAAAAAGTTGCACCGTAATGTTGTTGCCGAGGCTTTTTGCTCGAGCCTCAGCAACCCGTAAGGCTTTGACGCGTTCTGAGCGATTTAACTTATCGCATTTATTGAGTAACCAAAGCTGCTTGACGTGTGCTTTCTCGGTAAAGAAATCAATCAGCCACTCATCAGCGGGCATAAAGGGGCGTCTAGCATCCATCACAATCACAATGCCAACAAGAGAGGCTCTCTCATTTAAGTAGCCAGCAACAAGTTCTGTCCAGCCTGCGCGTGTTTCAGGAGAGGCCTTGGAGTAGCCGTAACCTGGGAGGTCAACGAGAAAGCCTGCGTCATCGGCGCCGAAACTTAAGCCAAAGAAATTAATCAGTTGCGTTCTCCCGGGCGTTTTCGATGCAAACGCCAAGTGCCCGTTATTGCTTAAGACATTAATCGTTGTGGATTTTCCAGCGTTAGATCTCCCTGCGAAAGCAATTTCCGGAAGTCCCGCGGGCGGAAGTTGCGAGAGCTTTGCCGCCGATGTGAGAAATCGCGCTGAAGAAAAAAGCGTTACTGCCATACGTGCATTTCCAATAGTAGGTTTAGCCTCGAAGTTTCACGGTGTCAATAAAGCCGCCTCCTAAGCAAACGTCGCCACGATAAAGAACGGCGCTTTGCCCTGGAGTTGGTGCCCACTGTGGAGCGGGGAAATGTAGAGCCATTGTCTTTTTTTCACTATCGATTGCCGAAATCACACAACTTCCGTCAGGCGCACGATAGCGGGTTTTAACGGTCACCGCTGTTTCAAGTGTGGGAGCGGCGCCTGAGATCCAACTTGTCTCAGTTGCTGTTAAGTCATCGGCTGTAAGCCACGGGTGATCGTGCCCTTGAACGACCCAAAGCGTGTTTGTCGCAAGGTCTTTTTTTGCCACAAACCAGGGCTCTCCCGTGCTCTCTTGCATGCCGCCAATGCCAAGCCCTTTGCGTTGTCCTAAGGTGTAGAAACTTAATCCCGTGTGCTTTCCGATCGTTTTTCCGTGCTCATCTTTAATGGGGCCGGGTTTCGTTGGAAGGTAGCGCGAGAGAAACTCGCGAAAGGGACGCTCGCCGATAAAGCAAATGCCCGTGGAATCCTTCTTTGTTGCAACAGGAAGGCCAATTTTTTTCGCGAGCGCTCGAACATCTTTTTTAAGCATATCTCCCACAGGGAAAATCGCCTTTGACAATTGCGCTTGCGTTAAACGGTGTAGAAAGTAGCTTTGGTCTTTACCGGGATCGGTCCCCCGAAGAAGCTCGAAAAGCCCGTTATTTTCTCTTACGCGGCAGTAGTGGCCGGTCGCAATCATATCCGCGCCCATATTCATCGCGTAATCTAAGAAGGCGGCAAACTTAATTTCCGAGTTGCAAAGCACATCGGGGTTCGGGGTGCGGCCCGCAGAATATTCCGATAAGAAGTTTGAAAAAACGCGATCTTTATATTCTTTTGCGAAATTAACAGCTTCTAAATCAATGCCAACGACGTCTGCGGCGCTTGCAGCGTCGATGAGATCTTGCCTGCTTGAACAGTACTCGGAATCGTCATCGTCTTCCCAGTTTTTCATAAAAAGACCAATAACATCAAAGCCCGCCTCTTTTAAGAGGTAGGCTGAAACGGCGCTATCGACGCCGCCACTCATCCCGATAACGACTTTTTTCATGGATTCTGTACTCGCAAAGGAAAGTGGCCCGAATTATAAAAGCCCTTTCACAATTACAAACGAAAAATCGCTCACAAGATGAAAGCGCTTCGCTAAAATACTCAGGATAGGCTAAAGGAAAGGGAGGGCTTCCTTTTTCTCGTTGGTTTGGAGTTTTTTTTGTTTTGGAACGCTACCGTGAAGAGCGCTCTTCACGCACATAGGAAAGGAGACAAAACTATGGCAGCAGCACCTGAATTTAAATATGCGCCCATGTTCCAGATTTCCAAGGATGATACGGAATATGAGTTGATCACGAAAGACTACGTGAGCACATCGACCTTTGAAGGCAAGACCGTCTTAAAGGTTGCTCCCGAAGCACTGACCGTATTGATTCATACCGCATTTCACAACGTTAACTTTATGCTGCGTCGTGCGCATAACGAATGCGTTGCCAAGATTTTGAAAGATCCCGAGAGCTCGGATAACGATAAGTACGTTGCTTTGACGATGTTGCGCAACGCCGAAATCGCCGCTAAGGGCATTCTCCCTGTTTGCCAGGATACGGGAACCGCCATCGTCCATGGTGAAAAAGGCCAGTATGTCTACACGGGTTTCTGCGATGAAGAAGCCATCAGTAAGGGCGTGTATCAGACCTACACAGAAGATGCGTTGCGTTATTCTCAGAACGCGCCTCTGACGATGTATAAGGAAGTAAACACCAAGTGCAATCTTCCTGCTCAGATCGATATCGAAGCCACAGAAGGCAATGAATATAAGTTCCTCTGCGTTGTTAAGGGTGGCGGTTCTGCCAACAAGTCTTACCTCTATCAGAAGACAAAGGCGATTTTGAATCCTGATGCTTTGGTTCCGTTCTTAATCGAACAAATCAAAGACCTCGGCACAGCGGCTTGCCCACCGTATCACATCGCTGTGGTCGTTGGCGGCACCTCTGCTGAAAAGACAATGCTCACAGTGAAGTTGGCCTCCACGAAGTTCTATGACAATCTCCCGACAACGGGCGATGAAACCGGTCGCGCTTTCCGCGATCTCGAACTCGAGAAGGTTTTGCTTGACGCTGCCAACAACATTGGCCTTGGTGCTCAGTTCGGTGGCAAGTACCTTGCTCACGACGTGCGCGTCATTCGCTTGCCGCGTCACGGCGCTTCCTGCCCGATTGGTATCGGTGTGAGCTGCTCTGCGGACCGTAACGTCAAGTGCAAGATCAATGCCGACGGTCTCTGGATCGAGAAGCTTGATTCCAATCCCGCAAGCCTTATTCCTGAAGAATTCTGCAAGGAAGGCGAAGGAAAGACCGTGAAGATCGATCTCTCGATGCCGATGGATCAGATTCGCGCTGAACTTTCCAAGTACCCGGTCTCCACACGCGTCTCCTTAACAGGAACGATTATTGTGGGTCGCGATATTGCACACGCTCGCTTGAAGGAACGTTTGGATAAGGGCGAAGGACTTCCTGATTACATCAAGAATCACCCGATTCTTTACGCAGGTCCCGCCAAGACCCCTGCCGGCTACGCTTGCGGCTCTATGGGCCCGACAACAGCGAACCGTATGGATCCGTACGCTGATCCCTTCATGGCAGCTGGTGGCTCTTACGTGATGATTGCTAAGGGCAATCGCACACAGGTCGTCACCGATGCCTGCAAGAAGCACGGCGGCTTCTATCTTGGAACAATCGGTGGCGTTGCTGCGGCCCTTTCTGAAGCGGCCATTAAGAGTATCGAATGCATTGAGTATCCGGAACTCGGTATGGAAGCCATCTACAAGATTGAAGTGGTCGACTTCCCGGCCTTCATCCTCGTCGATGATAAGGGCAATGACTTCTTCAAGCAGCTCAAGCCCCGTTGCTGCTGCAAGTGCGTCAAGTAATTTAGTCTCGCACTAAAAAAACGTAACGTAACAGAACTTTTGGCCAATCTTAAGGTAAGACTTAGGGTTGGCCAAAGTGTTTTTGGGTTCTCAGAGGGGCTCAATATTTGGGAGTTTTGAGGCAGGCAAAATGTGGTTTTCCCCTTTGGTGTCAAGGGAAAACTGACCTTTCAGTTTTTTTCCGCTTGTGGATACGCTCGGGGACAGTCTCCTAGGGCCAGAGTTTGGGAGTTTGCCAGAGAGCAAAAGCCCTTTTCTTCTTTAGTACCAAGGGATAGCGGGGTTTTCAATTTTTTCCTCTTGTGGATATTCTCGGGGTAGTTTGGTGGCCTTTTTAAGGGCAAACAAAAACTCCCGAAAGCGAAGAGGCATTCGGGAGTTCGTGTGTTTCGGTAAGACCGAAAGGATTTCGGGCTAACCTTTAGTTAAACGCGTGGTTCGCAATAAAGAGGATGGCGAGCACGTACATTAACCAGTTGAGTTTGCGATACTGTCCTGTAACGAGCTTTAAGGCAACGTAGCTAACGATACCGAATTCGATACCCGTGGAAATCGAGTAAGCAAAGGGCATCATAAACAGAGCAAGCATCGCGGGGAACAACTCTGTCCAATCCGAGCAATCCAAGCCAGAAACGCCAGAAACCATGAAGGCGCCGACCATGATAAGCGCGGCCGATGTCGCGCAGGACGGAACAATCATAAAGAGCGGGCTAAAGAAGATGGCAAGCAAAAAGAGGACGCCGACAGTGAAGGCGGTAAGACCCGTGCGGCCACCCTGTTCGATACCAGCAGCACTTTCCACGAAGGTCGTCACGGTCGAGGTGCCGAGTAAGGCGCCAGCCGATGTCGCAACAGCGTCAGAAAGAAGAGCAGGACGAGCGCGTGGCAAGAAACCATTTTGATCGAGCATATTGGCGCGAGAGGCACAACCAACAAGCGTTCCAACGGTATCGAAGAAGTCAACGAAGAAGAACGCAAAAACGATCACCCAGAAATTAAGACTTGTGAGCATCGAGAAGTCCATCTGGAACGCAATCGGTGTAAGAGACGGCGGCATCGAAACGAAGCTATCAGGAATCTTTGTGACGCCAACGGGGATACCTAAGATGGTGACGATAATCATCGCAAGAAGAATGCCACCACGCACGTGCTTAATCTGGAAGAAGACCATCAAAATGACGCCCACAAGCGTGAGAATCACAGTCCATGTCTTGAGGTTTCCGAGACCGACGAGAGTAGCGGGGTTGTCAACAATGATGCCCGCGCCACGCAAACCAATGAAGGCAATAAAAAGGCCGATACCTGCAGCGATACCGACCTTTAAGGCTTTCGGGATGGCGTTAACAACTTTCTCGCGAATACTTGTTAACGTCAAGAAAATGAAAATCAAACCTTCAATAAAGACAGCGGTCAAAGCAATCTTCCAGGAAATGCCCATCGTAAGGCACACCGAGTACGTGAAGAAGGCGTTCAAGCCCATACCCGGAGCAAGGGCGAAGGGGTAATTCGCGAGGAAGGCCATCAGAAAGCAGCCGATTGCTGCGCCCAAGCACGTTGCAACGAGCACCGAGCCAAAGGGCATGCCGCTTTCAGAAAGAATGCCGGGGTTTACGACGATGATGTAGGCCATCGCCATAAAGGTTGTAATACCAGCGGAGATTTCCGTACGCACGCTTGTGTTGTTGGCGGAAAGCTGGAACTGTTTTTCGAACCAAGACATGGTTGATAGATCCTTAAGGGAAGAAAGTTAAGAAGACTGGAAAAACGAGGGTATGAATTTTAGCCGTGTTGCAAATAGATACAAAGTGATTTTCGGTGTCACATCGGGAAAACCTTAAGTTTTTGTCGTCTTTTTTCGCAAAAGTCTGAGTCAAGACGCTTTTTCTAGGCGCAAGTGAGTAGGTCAATTGAAGAGAAACGCCAAATTTTGATGCGTTATTTGCTCTTGGGTGTTATCCTCGCGGTCAAATTTCTTTTGAACTCAAACGCTATGCAAGACATCCTTGTTCAATTTTCGATTCAGTTTGGAAAGTCGATTCCGCTTTTTTGCTTAATCGGTCTCGGGTATTCTCTTGTACGGTGGCTTGGCTTTGGGAAAAAAGAAAGCGAAGCGCTTGTGAAGTTTGCCTTTAACGTCGCGCTTCCTGCGATGCTCTTTCGGCTTTTGGCGCAGCAGTTTTTAACGGAAACACAAACGGACATGCGGCTACTGATTGCGTTTTTCGGTGCCTGTCTTTTTCTTTTGGTCGTTTTCCGTTTTGTTGCGATCAAGATTCTTCGCATCAATCCCGTTGGGGCATCAGTATTTGGGACGGCCTGCGTTTTTTGCAATAACGGGCTATTGGGTTTGCCGCTTGCGATTGCGATGCTAGGAGACGAATATCTTCCGAGTATTGCCTGCGTGATAACGTTTAACGCTTTGATTTTGTGGACTGCTGTTTCGATTTTGGTCGAGCAGGGCACAAAACACATCACGCTTAAAAACTTTCTCTTAACCGTTGTTCACGTCTTTAAGAATCCCCTGATTATTTCCATTTTCGCGGGTGTCTTCTGGAACTTTACCCGTATTAAGTTTCCGTACATTGTCGACGAACCCTTGAGAATGGTTGCGCTTTCAGCCACACCACTATCGCTTATTGCGGTTGGGATGGGACTTGCCGAATACGGTATCAGTAAAGGCGTCGGGATTGGTATTTTTGTTTCTGCGGCAAAACTCGTTATTCACCCGATTGCGGTCTTTTTCCTAGCCACTCTCGTCGGTCTTGGTCCCATAGAAAAAACTGCCATCGTTTTCTTAGCCGCGCTTCCTTGTGGCGTGAATGTCTATTTGATGTCGCGAACATTTCACGCGATTGAAGCCGAGATTGCCGATGCGATGCTTTTTTCGACAATGTTTGCTGCTATCACGATGCCTTTTGTTGTGACGCTTTTAAAGCACGTGGGTTAGGCGCCTCCTTTTTTATGTCTATCGTGTAGAGAATTAGGCAGATTTTCCTTGTTTTTGCACAGGATTAGGCATATTTTCATAATTTTTTGAAAAAAGTATGAAAACTCCTTAGCATTCTTCCTGTGTTTAATCCCCCTAGAAGTTGGAGTTTTTTCGGATGACGTTACAACAACGCCCCTCCCAGATAGCCGTTGCTATCACGACCCTATTTTTTTCAAGTGTCCTTGCTGCGGCTCCTAATCAAGAAGAGCAGGATTTAGGCGAAGTACTTGTTACGGCAAAAGAGCTTGCCAATCCCGCTCTTCCTAAAACAACACGAGAAGGCACACAAGTAAATACCATCACTCGCGAACAAATCGATAATCAAGCCGCAATCGATGTCAATCATGCTTTGACGATGGTGCCAGGTGTTTTAACGCGCTCTTCAACGATGATGGGCGGGCAAACAGGTCACGGCATTTACGTTCGAGGTCGTGGAGCGAGCCATCCGAGCGCAGAAGTTGCGATTACTTTCGATGGTGCGCCTCGCATGGGTGCTTTGTACGGGCAAACACTATTTGATGGTGTAAGCCTAGGAAGCGTCGAATCGATTTCTATCTTAAAAAGTCCTCAGCCTTCGCAGTTTGGAAGTGGCTACGCCGCTCTTGATATGAAGGCCCGCAAGATGACGCAAAAGGGAAAGGCAGCAAGTCTTACTTTTGCCGCGGGATCACATCAAACGATCAATGAAGAAGTGGCTGCTGGCTATAAAAACGATGACTTCGATATCTATGCCGTGCAAAACTGGGCTAGTACCGCAGGACACGTCGCTCATTCAAGAGCGCAGCAGCAAAGTTATTACGTCAATACAGGTTGGCAAATTAACCCCAATTACGAATTGCGTTTCTTAGCCAATAAGTCTGAAGGTCAAACACTTCAACCCAAAACCGATTTACAGCGCTTTGATACAGATACGTCGTTTTTTACATTGACACTCAATAACCAATTCGATAGCGCTGATGGCTACGTGAAGCTTTACTACAACGATACGACATACAACATTCGTAACGAGCTTTCGAGTTCAGGCGCTCTCACAAGTTCTGAGCAAGGCGTCAAACTCTATGGACTGCGCGCCAAAGAAAATTGGCGCATCGCGGAGGCGACAACAGTTTCAGTGGGCTTTGATTTGGACCGCACGGAGTTAAGCAACACGCAGTACACAGCGAGCGCGACAAATTATTGGGACTTTCCCGATATCACACTATTTTCGCCTTACGCCTCACTTTCTCACGATTTCACAGCGGGCTCTTGGACTTTGACGCCTTCGGCAGGTCTACGCTATTACACGCATAACGAATTTAAAGATGCGATTGCGCCGCAAGTTGGTTTTGTCGCGAGCTCTGGAATCTATCGCGTCAACGTCAATTACGCTCGTGGCGTGAACTATCCGTCGCCTGTGGCACTACAAGGTTATGTGCGGCGTGGAACTTCTGCCAATGGTTCATGGGCAGGGTTAAAGCCCGAAGTTGTTGACCACTATGAGGTTGGTGCGGGTCTTCAATTCAATGACACGGATTCTGTGAACCTCACAGTCTTTCACGACCGTGGCAAAGATCGCTTCCGCGTTTACATGTTTAATGCATCGAGCCCAGTTTGGAACGACCCGATTGGTCGCTACAAAGTCACTGGCGTTGAAGCAAGTGCTCAGGCAACATTCGCCGATTGTGTTGATGCCTTTGCGGCTGTGACATACATGAATACACGAGCTCTAGACGCCAATGGAACTCTGACAAAACACATGCCGTATTCTCCAAAGTGGACTGTGCAAGCGGGCGCGACGTGGCGTATGACAGAAAACTGGAAGCTTTATGCCGATGCGCTTTATGTGAACGACCTTTGGAGTGGCACGAACACAAGACCTGCGGGCTTTTCTTACGGGACGGGTTCTAAAAAGTTAAAGGACATCTTCCTTGTGAATGCGAAACTAACACGGACCTTTGAAGCCCCTCAGGGATTGCCGAAGCACGGAGAAGTTTATTTAGCGATTAATAACCTATTAAATCGCGACTATGCGTGGGACGCGAATTACCCAATGCCAGGAATTACGGCTTTTGTTGGAGTGAAATTTGAGCTATGAGAGAAGAACTCACAAAAGAAGAGGCGAAAAAGCAAAGCGAGCGTCAGGCCTATTTTGACGCGCACGCTCATGGCTGGGAAGAGCATGGCTACACCAAAGAAAGGCGCGAGAAACTTCAAGAACTCATCGGTGCTTTTGAATTAAAGGCAGGAGAAAAAGTTCTTGATGTCGGTTGCGGCGAAGGCGTGCTTGTTCCGTATCTATTAAAGATTCTTGGAGAAAAAGGCTTTGTTGTTGAGTTAGATAATTCTCTTGAGATGCTCAAGGGCGCGGCAAAGAAATCAGCGCGTCAAATCCAGTGCGTGTGGGCCGGAGTCGAGGCGATGCCATTAGTTGATGAGGATTTTGACCGAGTGATTTGTTTTGCGTCCTTTCCTCACTTTGCAAGCTACAAAAAAGCCCTACAAGAAATTCATCGTGTTTTAAAGCCCGAAGGCACTCTTGTGATTGCGCACTTAATGAGTCGAGATCAAATCGCACACCACCACGCCAAGTGTTCTGTTGTTTTAGGCGATGAACTTCCAAGCGAAAGTGACTTGCGTGAGCTTCTAGGCCAAACGGGATTTACCCTTCAAAGCCTCACAGACTGCCCAGGACGCTATTTGGCACTTGCGAAAAAGGTGAAGTGATGAGTTCACGACGCGATTTGATTTTGGGTCTTGTCGCAGGCTCTCTTTTAAGTGAAGCGACATTTGCTGCGGCCCTAAAACGGAGTTATCTCTTAGGGTCAACGCTGATTGAAGATATTGTGAAAGACCTCGTTGGCGAAGAAATCGATTCTCGCCTTCTTATCGCTGGGTCCGCTTGCCCAGGGCACACGGATGTGAAGGCGGCCGACCTAATTTTTGCAATTCACGCCGATGGCATCTTTGTTCATCCGCCACAGGCTAAACAAGCTGTCATCGCTCAGATGATTACAGCACACAAAGAGCTTGAAACGAAGATTCGTTCAGTCAATGTCTCGAGTAGTTGGCTTATTCCTGGCGTGCAAAAGAAGGCAAGTAAAACGATTGCGAACCTGATGATCGAAGGTGCGGATTCTTCATTTTCTCGGGCTGTTAAAAAGCGCTTAGTGGCTCGTTTCGATCGAATCGATGCGCTTCACGAAGAGTTAAGAAAACTCTGTGAGTCCCTAAAGGGTAAGAGCGTGATAGCTGCTGCGATGCAGGGAGATTTTTGTCGCTGGTGTGGCTTGAATGTCGTGGGAACTTTTGGTTCGGCCGATACAATCGATCCACGCACACTCGTGAATCTTGTGAACATCGGAAGAAAAGAGAAGATTTCTGGCGTTGTTGAAAATCTTCAAAGCGGACAAGATGCGGGTAGGTCGATAGCCGAAGAGCTGCGCGTGAAAAGAGTTGTGCTTTCCAATTTCCCCCAAACAGACGAAAATACGCCCGACTACTTCACGCTTGCACGAGAAAACACCAAAAAACTTGTCGCCTTAGTAAAAGGATAATCCTGTGACGCTCCCGATTGCTCGTTTAGAAAACGCCTGCGTTTGCTTTGGAAAGCGCGAAGTCTTGCATGGCGTTAATTGGGAGATTAATAAAGGAGAGTTTTGGGGGCTGATTGGTCCCAATGGCGCCGGAAAGTCAACGCTTCTTGGGCTTTTTAATGCGATGACGCCTCTAGCGGCGGGTGCCGTGTATTTCAACGAAGAGAAAGTCTCACCAAAGACGTTACACGGTGTGCGAACAAAAATCGCTCACGTCTTTCAGATGCTTGAAGTCGATCCTCGCATCCCCGTGACAGTTTTTGAAACTGTTCTAGCGGGAACGTACGCGAAGTTGGGTCTTTTTCATCGCCCTTCAAGCAAAGAAATTGAAGCGGCAAATGAGGCAATCAGAGTCACAGGGCTAACGGATATTAAAGATCGCCCCTTAGGGCGTATTTCTGGTGGTCAGAAACAGCGCACCGCGATTGCTAGGGCTCTAGCGCAAAAGCCCACACTGATGCTTTTAGATGAGCCGACAGCGGCGCTTGACTGGCAAGCGCAGCGCGATATTCTCAATTTAATCGGCAAATTGCAGCGCTCAATGGGTCTTACGGTTGTGATGGCCACACACGACTTAAATGCCGTTTCTCACATCACAACGCACACAGCGATTTTGAAAGACGGGACTCTTATTCAAGCCTCGAAAACAGAAGACGCGATGAGTAGCGATGTGCTCACGTCTTTATATGAGACGCCTGTGGATATTGTCGAACACAAGGGCCGCAAGGTCGCACTTTTTTAGGCGGGCTCATGATGATTGAACTTTTAAGTTTTGAATTCATGCAGCGCGCCTTTGCGATGGCAGTGGTTTCTGGTTTTGCCTGTGGGCTTTTAGGCGTCTTTGTCGTTTTGCTACGCATGAGCTTTGTGGGAATTTGCGTTTCGCACGCGGCGTTTGCTGGTGCCTTAATTGGCGTTTGGGTGGGGTGGCCGCCGGCTCTTTGCGGATTTGTCGGAAGCATTGGTGCTACAGCTTTTATTGAAACGTGGAGTCGCAAGCTACGAGTCTCGGCCGACACGGTCGTTGGTGTTGTTTTCTCTGTGATGCTAAGTCTTTCGATGCTTGTTTTGGGACTCCTCCCAGGCTCTCGCGCTGAAGGACTTAATTTTCTTTGGGGTAATCTCTTAACCGCAAGTACCACAGATCTCATCTTAATGGCACTTTGTGCTGTGGTGCTTTCTAGCTTTATCACACTTTTCTTTAAAGAAATCCAAGCAGTGATTAGTCAACCCGATGCCGCTGAAGCAAGCGGCATTCCCGTTACGGCACTAAGACGCGCCATGCTCCTTTTAATGGGACTTGTGATTGCTGTTGCTCTTAAAGCGGTTGGTGGCATTTTGATTTATGCCTTGATTGTGACGCCAGCGGCGACTGCCTTGCAGACCGTAAGGAGCCTTAAGGGCATGTTTATCCTCTCGGGTCTTTGGGGGATGTTTGCTAGCGTTGCGGGTCTCTTTTTGGCGTACTGGTTTTCTGTTCCCACGGGAGCCTGTGTTGTTCTCACGGCAACGGTGATCCTTCTTCTTGTTCGCCTCTTTTCAAAGAAGGGCTAGCAGATGAAAAGCGCCTGGCGTTGCCCAACACTTTGCGTTCTAGTGGTGTTACTCGCGCACGTGGCTCTTTTTACGGCGTTTAGCGGTGTGGCAAAAAAGATCTCCGCTGGGAGCAACGCGCTTTTCTTTGAAGTAATCGGCGTACGTGTCATTCCCAATGTGAGCGCCAAAGAAGTCGCTCCTGCGAAAAAAGAGGAATCACGCCCTGTCGTAGAAAAGAAAGTTGTTCGTCAAGTCGTAAGCGTTAAAAAAGAAAAGGCAGCCCCGAGAGTAAAGGAAGAGAAAGAAAAAGAAGTTCTCAGTAAAGAAGTTTCTTCTGAACTTTCAACGGCGCCCGATTTAGCGCAAGGTAACGACGTTGCCGTTTCTGTTGCTGCTCGCCCTCTTTATGCGCCGCGCCCTGCGTACCCAGAAGCGGCAAGGCGCTCGGGTAAAGAAGGGCAGTTGCGCGTGGCTATTCTTGTGGATAAAGAAGGACGCGTTAAAGACGCGCGCGTGCGTGAAACAAGTGGCCTTGATAGCTTTGATGAGTCAGCGTTGCGCGCTGTAAAGCGCTGGCGCTTTCGTGCAGCAAAAGATAAAGATGGCAACGCCTTAGAGCGTTGGTGCGTTGTCCAAATCCGGTTTGAACTTAATCGCTAGAGGAAAAAACGATGACCTCTTTTATGGAATTTATTCGAACAAGCGATGTGCTTATCTCAGGAGCGGCATTGCTCCTTTTGTTGATGTCTATTTTTTCCTGGACCGTGATTCTTCTGAAAGCGATTCGGTTTGTGAATGTCTTTCGTTTAAAGAAGGACGCCTTTGAGCGCTACGAGAAAAGCGATACAACAGAGGCGTTATTTAGCGAAAAAGACAAAAACCTTTGGATTCGTTTTGGCGCATCTTCACAGCACGCTTTTCATAGCTTAGACGGCAATCGCGTTTTAATCGACGAGCAGCGCAAAGTTCAACAAGCCAATTTCTTGAAGCCTTTTACGACGGGTCTTGGCGTTCTTTCAACGATTGCAGCAACAGCTCCATTCGTTGGTCTTTTTGGCACTGTCGTTGGGATTTATCACACGATGACTTCTTTGTCGGGAACTAGTATGGTTCCGAGCTTGGCTGAGGTCGCAGGACCCGTTGGCGAGACACTTATCATGACCGCGGCTGGTATTGCAGTTGCCGTTCCTGCGGCGATTGGCTACAACCTTTTTGTGCATGCCTCTCGCGCATTGAGTGCTGACTTAACAACGTGGTGGGTGAAACTTCATTACTGGAAGCGCACAGGAATGAAAGTGGATACGGGAGATTAGTCTATGAACGATGAAATCCATGATTTAAGCGAAATCAACGTCACTCCCCTTGTGGACGTGATGCTCGTCCTTCTTGTGATTTTTATTGTGACTGTTCCCGTACTCCGTATGAGTGTTCCTGTGGATTTGCCACAGTTAACAGCCAATCCCATTGTTGAAAATCCTATGCGACTAGAAGTCGCTTTGAAAGAAGATGGCTCTTATTGGCTCGATGGGAATCGCATCGATGCCCCGATGCTTGTCCAAAGACTCAAAGTTGCTTCAGGAAACCCTGAGGCCGCAGTCGAGATTAACGCCGATCAAAAATGCCAGTACGGAG
>CAVEMY010000019.1:0-24069 GCA_963617005.1 Parabacteroides distasonis
GAGGAAAGCGGATTGCCGCATTCGGGGCAAACAAACGACTCGGGTAAGTCGTTAAACGAGGTGCCTGGCGCAACGTCCATTTCTTCGCAGCCGACTTCAGGATCATAGACGTACCAACAGACCTTACACTGCATCCGTGTCTTTGGACCCACGCGACTGCGATTTAACTTGTCGAGCAATAGGTCAATGCGCCCTGCGGGGATTTCGTCAGTCATAACGCTTAAAGCACTCCACGCGCCAAATCGTTTTCGAGCCACTCAATTAAATCGTCGCACTCACGCACGGTGTCTGTGAATTCATCGGGGCTAACAGGAACCTCAGGCGGCAAAAGCGTTACAACAAAACTATCCAAAAGCGTCTTCCCGGCTTTATTTAAAAGCGTGCTTCTCCAGATGCCACAGTACTTCGTGCTTTGCATGCGAGCATTGGCAAAACCTGTGAGCCAAACTTCAGTCGTCCCTGCGCCAAGAATTGATTTAAGCCAGGCCATATCCTCTTTTTCAATGGGCTGACGAGTCAATTCCACCATGTGTGGTGGATTAAAGTCGAGCGTTTCTAAATTCGCTTCTTTTTGCGCAGCCGATAGCTCCTCGAGAATTGCTGGAGATGAAAAAAGACCTTCGGGCTTTTCAGCTGGGATTTGAAGAGCGCGCTCCCCCTCTTTAATCGCCGTAACCACTTCGCTTGGGATCGAAGCTAAAACGAACTTTTGCTTATCGTTTTCTTGAACGCGCCACAAGCCTGTAACCGAGGTTTCTTCAACGCGAAGTGCTCCGTTATTCGCGGAAATTCTCACTTCTCCTGAGGCAAGTGTTGCGATAATGAAATCCAAATATTTCGCATCAAAGGCTTCAAAGGGAACCGTGAGCAATTCCCCTAAAGCTTCACTTTCCGATTGTGTTGAGGCACTTTCAGCGGCTGCCTTCACTTTCTTTAAAAATAGAAGTGTTTCTTTGGCCGCCGCGTGTTCTGTCTCTTTATCGAGATTGACGTTTTCCCAACGTGAAGCCTCTGTAAATCCTTTACTCATCTTTCACTCACTTCTCTTTTTAATCAGAACAACTCGATCCTTTTGTGGCACTGACAAACGCAACGCGTCTTGCAGGTGCTTTCTCACGAAGAACGATTTCGCTAAGTTGGGCGCAATACGTGTTCCAGTCTTTTAGGCCCTCGACGGCTCCAAGGTACACATCGTCTCGAAAGAGCGCCACAGCGGGGAGCCCCGTGATTCCATAGTGACTTGCCATCGCGCGAGACTTAATAAAAGGCGTAAAGACAGTTTTCACTAAAGTACCGGCAAAAGCCTTCTTTAATTCAGGCGCGATAACTGCAATATCGAGTGTGACGCGCTTGGCGTTTGGGTCTTCGGAAAAGATAGCCATCTTAAAGCCTTCGATTTTTAAGAAAGCGTCCCAGGCGTCTTCATCGACCCACTCAAAGCCTTCTTTTTCAAAAAGCCGGCAAAACACCGGATGCTTAGAAGCATCGATTTGACCGGCCTCACGCGTTACATCATTGATCTTACCGACTGGCATGGTTTTTCTTCTCTAATTCTTTTTTCAGGTGTTCGGGAAGTTGCCCAGGGTTTTCGATTAGGTCAGCAAAACCCGCTTCAATCGTCGCTTCACTTGCCTCCCCGTCCATCGCGTCAGCTAAAACGCCTAAAGCGGCACGAATCTTTTTAGCCTCCTCCGCATCAACGAGTCTCACGGCATTGCCTCGGAAATAAAGAATGGTGTCCCCAACTTGCGCCTCAGGCGTTAAGGATAAATCCACCGTGAGGCGACGCCCAGCGTGTTCAATTACGCCCACGGGCCCCGTTGCAGACTCTTTTCTTTCTAAAAGAACTTCAGGAGTGGCAATGCACATTTCTTATGACTCCTTTTTGGGCATAAAGCGAATGTCCCCTTCGCGAGGCGCTTCTTCTTCGCTAGGTCTCCCGCTTTCATAGGCGAAAACTGACAACGCATCCATGGTAAGCGGCGTTGCTTTATCGCCTTCTTTTCTTTTTTCTACAGGAAGACCCCACTTCTTTAATTCTTCGGCAGCTAGCTGCACCGCCTCATCAAGCCTTGCTCGAACAACGTCAGTTAGGCTTCCGCCATAGTCTTCCAATTCATTGGGCTGCACGCCAATCACAGTAATCGCTTCGGGTTCATAGCCCATGAGAGTGGCTTTCGCAAGCACATCGTTCATTCCTGTCTGGTGAGCAGAAAGTTTCGTGCTTGACCACAAACGAATCTCATCGTCACGCAAGACGCGAAGTGTCCCAGGAGCGGCCTTTAACTCAGCACAATCGAGAATTAAAAGCCTCTTGGCATCCATTACAGAGTTAATAAGGTAAGCGCCTAGTGTGCCGCCATCTAACACTTCGACGTCACTTCGATCACCGTAGGCCTCATGAAAGGCTTCAACGGCTCTTACGCCAAAACCTTCGTCAGCCCAAAGGATGTTTCCTAAACCTAATACCAAAGCTTCATGCATTAACTTTTGCCCTTTTTTTAGCGTGGCGTAAGAAATTTTGCACCCATTTATTCAAAACTCCCGAAATCCGTCACCGGCTCTCGGGAGTTTTTTTGTACTTCTAGGGTCCTACCAAACTAGTCTTCAACTTCGTGAGCGGTCTGTTTGAACATTCTCAAGCCGCTACCCATCGAAGAAAGTGTCGTGACTCCACCCATGACGTCTTCACGAATGGCCATGTAGCAGTGCGCCACACAGAACGCTAAGAAGACGTATGTCATCACGTGGTGCAATGTGCGAACACACTGCGAATCTCCTAAGAGATCAAAGACCCAGCCGAAAAAGAACATCCAGCCTGTGTCCCATCCCCAGGCTTGAGCGTAAAGCGCAAACCCTGTGATGATGACAACGATACTTCCGAGCACAAACATCGAAAACATCGCAAGTTGTGCCAATGGGTTGTGTCCGGCGTACTCCGGGGGTTCTTTCACTAAAAAGAGATAGTAACCAGCCTGAGTAAAGACTCGCTTCCACCACTTCAAACTGAAGAAGGGCGGGAAGAAAATCATTCTTGCATAGCGGTTACCCGGGATGAGCCAATACACACGCCCGATAAAGAGCGCTGTAAAGACCATACCAGCAATGTAGTGAATCAAACGAACGTAACCGAATCCGTAGACAGACCACGTATCCAAGCTTCCGAACGTAATCGGGTCACCAATTAAGAGGCCCGTTGCGATCAGAATCACCATAGAGATGGCCATCAACCAGTGCCAAAGACGTACGGGAACTTCCCAAACGTAGATGGACTTAAATGGTCGGCCGTCGCTTTTAATTTCGAATGTGACGGGATCGATAACCATAACGATTTCCTCCCAAAGCTCTAGCGAACTTTAACGCTGCAGAGTTCCTCACCTTCAGGATCGAACACATGCGATGCGCACGCTAAGCACGGATCGAAACTGTGGATCGTACGAATGATTTCAAGCGGGCGCTTCGGATCGGCCATCGGGGTTCCGATTAAGCTCGTTTCAAACGCACTCTTTTGTCCTTCGTTGGAGCGCGGCGACGCGTTCCAGGTTGTCGGAACCACAGCCTGCCAATTCGTCAAGCGTGTATTTTCAATACAGCACCAGTGACCTAACGCACCACGCGGAGCCTCGCAGAAGCCAACGCCCTTGCAGGACTTGGGCCATGTATGCGGATCCCAAAGTTCCATATTGGCGGCGGTTTCATCGCCCGAGCGGATGTTATCTGTCAAGTCATTGACGTACTGAACCATCTTATGCGCACTCCACTGGCACTCAAGCGCACGAGCCGCATGGCGACCCAATGTTGAGTAGACAGCTTCGAGCGGCAAATTGAGTTCCTTTAAGAGATCTAACGCCGGTTCCTTAAAGTGCTTCACATCCTTAGCAATCGAGACGATTAAGCGAGCCAATGGGCCGACTTCCATCATGTGGCCTCTCCAGCGTGGGCTCTTAACCCAGGAGTACTTGCCTTCGGAGCCAAGCCAGCTAAATTTCGTTCTCGTGCCCTCGGAGCCCTTCGGGAACTCAAAGGCCTGCTCTGTGATGCCATCCCACGGATGAAGCCCCGTCTTACCCGCCGGGTACTTGTACCAGGAGTGATCGACGAATTCTTGAACCTGATTGGGGTCACGCAGATCAACAGGATGCACGTCGCTAAGTTTGCCATCGATGATGGCGCCTGCGGGCATCTGCAAGCTCTTATCGGACCAGTCGTTGGCGATTTCGGGGAAGTCGCCGTAGCAAAGAACGTTCTTACTCACTAAACCGCCGCCATACTTAAACCACTCAGGGTAGAAGGAGGCGATTGCCTTAATATCAGGCAAATACACGTTTTCAACGAATTCGACGGACTGCTGAGCGATATCGCGCATGTAGTTCATCGTCACTTCGTTGACCATCGTGCCAGCGGCACCAGAGTCGTGCATGTTAATCGGGCAAGCAACGCCACCCACAAGATAGTTCGGGTGCGGGTTCTTACCACCTAAGATGGTGTGAATCTTGATGATTTCACGCTGGAAGTCGAGAGCTTCCAAGTAGTGAGCGGTTGCCAAAAGGTTCACAGCACTCGGCAACTTCATCGCGGGGTGTCCCCAGTAGCCATTGGCAAAAATGCCCAACTGGCCGCTTGCGACAAACTTCTTTAAGCGATTTTGCACATCGCGGAAGTACCCAGGGCTCGCCAAAGGATGATGCGGGCTAATCTTTTGCTGCAAAGCGGCCACTTCACGGGGATCTGCCTTTAAGCCATCGACCACATCAACCCAGTCCAACGCTGAGAGTTGATAAAAGTGCACAATATGGTCTTGCGTATAAAGCGTCGCATTCATCAAGTTGCGGATGATGTTGGCGTTCTTCGGAATCTTGATTCCGATAGCGTCTTCAACCGCACGAACGGCTGCCAAGGCGTGAATGCCCGTGCAAACGCCGCAAATACGTTCAACGAAAGCCCACGCATCACGCGGATCGCGGCCTTTCAAAATCACTTCCAAGCCACGCCACATCGTACCCGTGCTCGTTGCATCGGCAATGACGTTATTCTTGTCCAAAGTCGCCTGCACGCGCAGATGACCTTCAATTCGTGTTACAGGGTCCACAACAACCCGACGTTCTGTCGCTGCCATTGCTTATTCCTCCTTGCCGATAGCGCGGTTATTCTTCTTCGCGCGAACTTGCGCGACAGCACTTAATGCGGCATGCGCAACAGCCGCAGCGCCCATAAGTCCAATCGTGGCTAAACCGACCTTGTCGGCCGTGGCCTCAATTCCGCCCCAGCCCGGTGGCAGAATCGTTGTCTCATGCGAGTAGAAAGAACCCTTATCGAAGAAGTTCGGTTCCGAGCATCCGATGCAACCGTGACCGGACTTAACAGGCCAAGAAAGCCCTTCGTTCCACTCGATTGTCGAGCAGGCGTTGTAAGAAGTGGGTCCCTTGCAGCCGACTTTGTATAAGCAGTAGCCAAGTTTCGCGGCTGCGTCATCGAACTTCTCAACGAACTGACCGGCATCAAAGTGAGCGCGACGATAGCACTTATCGTGAATACGCTGACCGTAGAACATCTTCGGACGTCCCAAGCGATCCAGCGGCGGGATGCGATCGTAGGTGAGGATGTATGTGACAACCGCAGTCATCACTTCAGGAATCGGCGGGCAGCCAGGAACAAGCACAATCGGCTTATTCAAAATCACGTCGGTAATCGGAACCGATTTCGAAGGATTCGGTTTCGCAGCCTGCACGCAACCCCATGCGGCGCATGAACCCCAACCGATAACGGCTTTGGCGTGTGCGCAGACGTGCTTAATCTTCTCAAGGAAGGTTTCTCCACCTGGGATGCAGTTAATGCCATCATCATTGAGCGGGACGTTACCTTCGACAGCGACGATGTAGTTGTCTTTATATTTTTCCATCGTCTCGGCAAGAGCCTCTTCTGCCTGTTGGCCGGCGGCAGCCATAATCGTGTCGTCATAATCCAATGAAATCATGGATAAGACAAGATCCTTGGCCACGGGGTGATAGGAACGAATGAATGATTCCGTGCAGCATGTGCACTCTAAACCGTGCAGCCAAATGACAGGCATTCTGGGCTTGGTTTGCACCGCATGAGCGATGTCCTTAGCGCCAGCACTACCCAATCCAAGGCTTGCGGCTGTGAGCGAGCAAAATTGCAAAAAGCTGCGACGACTTATCCCCTGACGGCGCAGGGCTTGATATTGCGTCTCTTGCATGAGGGACTCCTTGCTTGTAAAACCACTAAGATAGCCGCACCTTCTCGCTACCTAGTCATAGATAGCAAGAAAATGAAAACGATGCGTTCTTCGTCATTCATTTTAATCAGAAATTTCCGTTTTACCTCAGTCAAAAGGAGTAGCACCTATACGCAATCTGAAAGTTGAAAAATGTCGCTAACTCACTCTAGATAAAGGCGTTTTTTCAAAAAAACACCATCTCAATAGAAATCCTGACTTTCCTTTGCGCTTTCCTCTATAGTTCGATGAGTCAAATGCGACTAATTTGCGCTCTGTAAGGAAAGCTATGCTACGCATTCATACCGAAACACCAGCTCAATTTTTTGCCGACGGGTTTACGCACATTGCGAAAACGCGAATGGCAGGTTTGCCAATTTGTCGGCCTGACATCACGGTTGAGGCCCTTGAATTCCAGAGGTTTGGGAAACACTGGCTAGGGGTTGTTGTCACGCCTTGGTCAATTCTGGTGATTTTGGCCTGTGGCGATAAAGAGAGTTGGCCAGCAACCCCTGCGGGCGTTGTTCGGGATATCACGCTTCCTGCGGGAGACTTTAGTTTTCTTGGAATCGACGACCCCGATTTGGGCGAATATCTTGCCTGTAGCTTGATGAGCCCTTTGGATAAGGTTCCCGATCAACCATCGGCAAAAGCCGTTGCGATCAGTGCGTTGCGTCTGATGCTTCGAAGTGATTTACCAGCGCCAGCTGAAGAACCTGGTACCCCCTTAACGAAACGCATCGTCCCGATTCGCTCAGAAAGTGCCCGAGTGGAAAAAACACCCTTGGGAGAAGCACTTGAAGAGAGTGAAGAGGAAAATGTCCAAAGCCGTCGCGCTTTCTTTACGAGGTATTGGAAATGAGCGAAGCCGCCTCCGAGATTTCTTTAACGCTTTCTGAAAAAGGAGTTACGCTAAAAAATGAGCGTAACGCCCATTTCCCACAAATGCTTCGCAATCGCGATGCCTCTGAGATTATTAATCTCATGGGCTCGGTTTATGCGCTTTGCCCTGCCGCCCACATCAGTGCTTTTTCTGGCGCCTTTGAGAGCGCTCAGTCAGCGATTGCCACAGAAAGCATTGCGCTTCTGGCAAGACTTGAAGCCATTATTGAAACCGTGCGGTTTTTCTCAATGGACTTAAGAAAGATTTTGGGCCTAGGAGTAGCAGAGAAAACGTTGATTGCAGAGCTTGCTAAAGTCAGAGCCCGCCTCTCGGCTAGCCTCTTAGGGCAAACCGATACGGCCTTGATGAATGACACAACCGCTCTTGCCTGTCATTGGCTTACAGGGGAAAAAGACTTTTTCGCGACTCTTTTCGATAGAACTCGTGAAGTCGAACAATTTACCTTTAGTTCCGAAGCGCTTTTAGAAGCCTCTGAACTCTCTGACCCACACACGCTAAGTGCCTTAGCCTTAACGCTAAAGGACTGCCCGCCTTTTGCTCTTAGCCCTCGTTTGGGAAGGGCTCGCGTTTTGGGTGCCATCGCTCGAGGCCCGAGACGCGCCAAAAAGACTCTCATTACAATCGAAGAAGTCTTTAAGGCTCGCATTTCAGAAATTGAAGCGTTTGTCGGAGGAAAAGCCACCACAATCGGAAGCCTACACACGGTGCCGATTGATACGCATGAGGCCGCCTCTTTTGTTGAAACCGCACGTGGCCTTTTAATTTATTTTGTCCATCGCAACAGAAATAGCCCAACTTGGATTGAATGGATTGCCCCCACCGAATGGGTTTTCCAAAACAATAGCGTCTTAACCGATTTAGCGCACGAGGCGTTTCTTTCGGGAGCGACGAATGCGCAGATTGCCTTAATCGCTGCTGCTTTTGATGCCTGTGCCGATGTCACGATTGCTCGCGAGGTGCCAAATGCATGAGGTTTCTATCGCAGAAGGCATTGCCGAAGTCGTCACGAAAACGGCGGCGAAAAACTCAATTAAGGCAATATCCTCCGTACGCGTTGCTATTGGAGAGCTCGCCGGAGTCGATTGCGACGCACTTAACTTTGCTTGGGAATCGGTTGCTGAAACCGGCCTTTTAAAAGGCGCCAAGCTTGAAATTGAACGCATCGAGGGCTCTGCCTGGTGCACCGATTGCGAAAAAAATGTCCCTTTAAAGCGCTACGGAAACGCCTGTCCTTTGTGCGGGGGTTACCACTTAATAGCAACGGCAGGAACAGAAATGCGCGTCATTGACTTTGTTCCAGCCTCAGAATGAATTTTTAAATTTTAGAAATAGGAGTTTTTATCATGTGTCTTACTTGCGGCTGCGGCCATACGCACGAACATTCGCACGATCACGACCATGATCACCACCACCATCACGAACACTCGCACGACGAAAATGCGATTCGTGTGGAAGAAGATATTCTTTCGAGAAATAACGCCATCGCCGCGAAAAACCGTGCGCTTTTTGCCGCGAAAAAGATTCTTGCTTTGAACTTTGTCTCAAGTCCTGGTTCAGGAAAGACCGAACTTCTTGCTGCCACAGTGCGCGCCGTAAAAGGCGAGTATCCGATTTTTGTCATCGAAGGCGACCAACAAACGGAAAACGACGCCGATCGCATTCGCGCCACAGGCGCTCCCGCTTTCCAAATTAACACAGGAAAAGGCTGCCACTTAGATGCGGCGATGGTCGAACACGCCTTGATGCATCTTGAGCCAACAGAGGAAAGCGTCCTTTTTATCGAAAACGTCGGAAACCTTGTCTGCCCCGCAGAGTTCGATCTTGGTGAAGCGCATAAGGTCGCCATCCTTTCCGTGACAGAAGGCGAAGATAAGCCCTTAAAGTATCCCGATATGTTCCGCGCTTCCGATGTGCTTCTAATTAATAAGGTCGATCTCTTGCCTTACGTACGCTTTGATATTGAAAAATGCGAAGAGTACGCGCGCCGCGTCAATCCGAAGATTCGCATCATTCGTACGAGCGCGGTAACGGGCGAGGGGCTCGAAACGTGGACCAAATGGCTTACTGTTGAAAGAGCTCTTGCCGCTTTATAAAAAAACATGACAAGAATCGCTTACTACTTGCGTGTCACAGGTCTTGTGCAAGGCGTTGGCTTTCGGCCGACCGTCTTTCGTGTTGCCCAGGATTTGCATCTAGCAGGCGAAGTCTTTAACGATGCCGCAGGGGTTGGCATTGTGATCGAAGGCGAAAAAGACGCTGTTGAAACTTTTGAAGCCTCACTACGCAAAAATGCGCCACCCCTTTCTCGCATCGATTCGATTACGACAAAAGTTGTGGCGCCGACTGGAGCTACGGCCTTTCTCATTACCCCGAGTCGGGCTGGAGAAGTGAAAACTGCCATCACGCCCGATGCGGCAACCTGCAGAGCGTGCTTAGCGGATATGTTTGATGCGAAAAATCGCCGCTATCGCTATCCCTTCACCAATTGCACGCACTGCGGACCTCGTTACACAATTACGAAAGCGCTCCCCTACGATAGACCTCAAACGTCGATGGCCTCGTTTCCGATGTGTGAGGCGTGCCTGACAGAATACAAAGACCCGCTTGACAGGCGTTTTCACGCGCAACCGAATGCCTGCCCAGTTTGTGGACCGCACCTCACATTAATCGATGAAAAGGGTGAAATCGTTAAGGGTGATGCCATCGTCAATGCCGTTAATGCCCTAAAACGGGGAAAAATTGTTGCCATCAAGGGACTAGGAGGCTTTCATCTGGCGTGCGACGCGCAAATCGCAAGCGCTGTTTGTCGGTTGCGCGAAAGAAAAAAGCGTGATGAAAAGCCCTTTGCTTTGATGATGCTAAACACTGTTAGCGCAGAGAAGTTTGCCCTTGTTAGCCCTGAAGAAAAAGCTCTCTTAGAAGGCGTTGAACACCCCATTGTGCTTTTAAAGAAAAGACCCACGACGAACCTTTTTGGTGTTGCCGGTGGGCTTTCAGAAATCGGCGTGATGCTTCCTTACACACCAGTGCACTGGCTTATCTTCTATGAATTCGCAAAGCGTCCTTACGGGGTGGATTGGATAGACAATCTCGGGTTAGATGTTGCTCTTGTGATGACATCGGCCAATCCAAGTGGCGAGCCGCTTGTCACCGATAACGAAGAAGCCTTTGAGCGTTTGTCAGGCATTGCCGATTTCTTTTTAATTCACAATCGCGACATCGTTGTCGGATGCGATGATTCGGTGATTCGCCCGATGACTGAAGGCTTTTCCTTTATCCGTAGGGCGCGCGGCTATACACCACGCGCCGTCAAGCTTTCTTCTGAGATTCCCGCTACGTTAGCCACAGGTCCTTACCTGAAAAATACCGCTGCCGTCAGCCGAGGAGCCGAAGCCTTTTTATCACAACACATCGGAAATCTCACAAATCGCGCAACAGAAGTAGCTCTCACGGATGCCATCGATCACTTGGAATCCATTCTTGAAGTCGACCCAGAAATTATTGCGTGCGATAGACACCCAGATTTTTTCTCAAGCCACTTAGCTAAAGAAATTTCTGAAGAAAAGAAAATCCCTCTTTATCCGATTTACCATCACGCCGCCCATATCGGTGTTGTGATGGCTGAGTTAGGCAGAACCAAACCCATGTTGGGTCTTGCGCTAGACGGCGTAGGCTTAGGACCGAATGATGAAATCTGGGGCGGAGAACTTCTTTACGTGGGAGCTCGTGGCTTTGCGCGCCTTGCGCACTTAAAAGAACTTCCCTTAATTGGGGGAGACAAAGCGGCGCAAGAACCCTGGAGAATGGGAGCCGCCCTTTTAGCGACAATCGGAAAGGTTGATGCCATTGCCGAGCGCTACAGCGACCACTCGGGAGCGGCTTGGTTTAAAGAGGCGCTCAAGAATCCGAATCTTACAAAAAAGACAACGGCGCTTGGCCGCTACTTTGATGGTGTTTCAAGTCTTTTGGGCTTATGCGACATCCAGCACGATGAAGCGACCGCCGCGATGCGTTTAGAAGCTCTTGCCTCACGATGCGAAGGACATGTCCTTTCTGGTTGGAGTGTCGCTGACGGCACGATTGACTTAACTCAGCCCATTAAAGAACTCACTCAAAACGGAGATCGCTCACAAGCTGCGGCTGATTTTCATAGGACCCTTGCGAGAGCTTTGGCGCAAAGCGTTTATGAAGCCGCAAAGGAAATTGGCTACGAAGAGCCCGTTGCTATCACAGGCGGGTGCGCGGCCAATCGCCTTCTTTTTAGCGCACTAAAAGACGATCTAAAATCTTTGGGTTTATCGATTGCCATCCCAAGAGAGGTTCCCGCTGGCGACGGAGGACTTTCCTTAGGAGAGCTTTGGCTTGCTGCTCTAAACTACAAAGCCAAAGAAACTGAACACAAATTCTTTCAAAATCCGCTGGAGGTCAATTAACCATGTGCCTAGCTGTTCCAGCCAAAATTCTTCAACGCAAATCCGATGCCGTTGCCCTCTGCGATATGGGCGGCGTTCAAAAGGACGTAGACATCTCTCTTGTGCCTGATGCTGAGCCCAACGACTGGGTCATTGTTCACGTCGGATTTGCTCTGAATAAGATCGATGCCGCAGAAGCAGAAAAAACATTGAAGCTTTTGGGCGAAATTTCTCAAAAGTAAGGAGCCGACTATGGATTACGTTGACTCCTTTCGCGACCCCGAGAAAGCCCGGGGAATTATCGAGGCGATTCAAAAAGAAGCGCACCCAGATCGCGAATATCGCTTTATGGAATTTTGTGGTGGCCACACGCATGTGCTTTCGCGTTGGGCACTTACAGACGCCCTTCCGAAAAACGTGCACATGATTCACGGGCCAGGGTGCCCCGTGTGCGTTTTACCGATTGCTCGCATTGAACTTGCCATTGAATTGGCCCTCACCCATAAAGCCATTGTCTGCACCTACGGGGACACTTTGCGAGTTCCCGCTGGTCACGGAAAAACGCTTTTTAGTTGCCGCGCAGAAGGCGGTGACATTCGTATGGTCTACTCGCCCAATGACGCCTTGCAGATTGCGCGCGAAAATCCTGAGCGTGAAGTCGTTTTCTTTGCCATTGGCTTTGAAACGACAACTCCTCCGACGGCCGTATTAGCAAAAATCGCGAAAGCGCAAAACTTACAAAACTTTTCCCTGCTCGTAAGCCACGTCCTCACGCCTGCGGCGATGGAACACATTCTCAAAACAGCGCCAGAAAGAGCGGCAGCCCCAGTGCTCAATGGCCTTGTAGGACCCGCTCACGTTTCTACTGTCATTGGTAGCCAGCCCTACGAGGAATTCGCGCAAAAGTGGCATATGCCTGTTGTGATTTGCGGCTTTGAACCTTTGGATATGCTCTACTCGATTCTGATGCTGATTCGTCAAGTCAATGAGGGAAGGGCCGAAGTTGAAAACGAGTTTTCTCGCGCTGTCACAAAAGAAGGAAACCGCGTTGCTATCGCACTCATGAATGAAGTCTTTGAAAAGCGTGAAACCTTTGAGTGGCGTGGCCTAGGAAAGATTCCGTATTCTGCATTACGCCTTAAAGACGAGTACGCCAAGTGGGACGCAGAAAAGCGATTCGATTTGCACGAGACACCGATTCCCGATAACAAGGCCTGTGCGTGCGGGGCGATTTTGCGTGGCGAAAAAGAACCCAAGGATTGCCCGCTATTTGGAAAAGTGTGTACCCCTGCGCGCCCCATTGGCGCCTGTATGGTTAGTAGCGAAGGGGCGTGCGCGGCCTATTGGCGCTACGCACCCAAAACAAAAAAGGAGGACTGATGTCCATTCCCGTTCATTACGTTCGTAAACTCGATATTAAAAACGGTACGGTTGATTTGCGACACGGCGCAGGAGGTCTTGCAACCTCGCAGCTCATTGAAGAAGTCTTTGCCCGCCACTTTACGAATTCCTGGCTTGATGTGGGTCACGATGGGGCACTTCTGCCTCCCATGAAGCGGCCAGTGGCCGTCTCGTGCGATGCGCATGTGGTGAGCCCGCTCTTTTTCCCAGGTGGCGATATCGGTCGTTTAGCTGTCGCTGGGACCGTAAACGACGTAGCCGTCTGTGGCGCAAAGCCCCTTTATATCGCGGCAACCTTTATTCTTGAAGAAGGTTTTCCCCTAGCAGATCTCGAACGCATCGTTGCCTCGATGGCAGAAACCGCAAAAGAAGCCGGCGTTGCCATTGTCACGGGAGACACGAAAGTGGTCGAAAAAGGCCACGGCGACGGTATTTACATTTCGACAACGGGAATTGGTGAAGCTCTTGTTGACTATCCGATCACAGGGCGCGAAGCAAAGCCAGGAGACGCTGTTTTGATTTCAGGAAGCCTAGGCGACCACGGAACCGCCATTCTCGGAAAACGCGAAGCAATGAGTTTTGCAAGCGGTATCGAAAGCGATACGGCCCCATTAAATGTGATGGTAGAAAAGCTTTTAGCCTCTCTTAACGTTGTGCACGTATTGCGTGATGCAACGCGCGGCGGGTTAGCAGCGACACTTAACGAAATCGCTCACCAAAGCGAAGTGGGTATTGAACTGACCGAAGATGCGATTCCCGTCAAGCACGATGTGAGATCAGTTTGCGAGTTCTTGGGCCTTGACCCCCTCTTTGTCGCCAATGAAGGAAAGCTCATTGTGATTGTCCCCGAAAGTGAAGCGCAATGTGCCTTAGAGGCACTCAAAGCGGCCCCCTACGGAAAAGACGCTGCCATTATCGGGCGCATCACAAAGGAAAATCCTGGCGTTGTTGAGATGACAACGCCCTTTGGTGGCAAGCGCTTGATTGATTGGCTCGATGGTGAACAACTCCCACGAATCTGTTAAAGAGTTTGTTTTCCCATCAAAAAGAACGACACTCCCGCATATAATGAGAGAACTTGTGCCATTTTCCGTCAAGAAAATGGCGTAAAAATATTAATTTCACGATAAGAAAACGATGCCTTCTACTACTCGATACCTATTTACTGGCCTTCTTTGCACACTATTAGCAACGAGTGCGACATACGCCGCACCCAATAAGACAGAAGGCACGACGAGCGCGAGCTCTTACGCTAACGACTATCGACCGCTCGATCGTATCGTTGCTGTCGTTAATCGCGACGTCATCACAGAGTATGAATTGCAAACTCGCACGCATCAAGTGGCGCTGAATTTACGCCGCCAATCGATTGAATTGCCTGGCATGTATGAATTGCGCCGTCAGGTTTTAGAGCGCTTAATTCTCGAAAAAGCGATCGATCAGCGCGCTGAAGACACAGGAATCCGTATCGATGAGCAGATGGTAACGGCATCAATCGAACAAATTGCTCAGAACAATCACATCACGGTTTCTGATTTACGCAATCGCCTAGCCGCCGATGGCACAAGCTACAGCGCTTTCCGTGATCAGATTCGTCAGGAACTTGTCTTACAGCGCCTTCGTCAGCGTGAAGTGGATTCCAAGATTCAGATTCCTGAAAGTGAAATCAACACCTACTTAGCCGAACAAGCTGGGTTCTCAAGCGATGAGACAACCGAGTACCACATCTATCACATCTTGGTGCCGTTTGCAGCCGACGACCCCGATGGCGACAAAGCCAAAGATCGTGTTGACTCCATTGTGAGCCGCGCGAAAAACGGTGAAGATTTCGCAAAACTTGCGACCGAATACTCCAAGGCTGAAGACGCCTTAGAAGGTGGTGATTTAGGCTGGAAGGATGCCTCACGCATGCCCTCTGCATTTTGGAATGCGATTCAAGCCAATCCGAAGAAAGGCAGCATTGCTGTTGCGAAAACCTCTGACGCTTATCACATCGTGAAAGTCGCTGGAGAGCGCGATGGCGTGAAAGCCAAACTCGCAGGTGCTCCTGTGACGCAAAACCATATTCGTCAGATTCTTCTTTTCGTTTCTGACTTAACGCCTGAGGCGGAGGTCATTGCTCGCTTAAATGACATTCGTCACAAGGTGATGGCCAAAGAAGGCGACTTCGCCTCCTTTGCGCGCCTAAATTCCGTGGATAACTCCGCTACACGCGGTGGCGACTTAGGTTGGGCTCGCCCTGGCGATTTGCCGCCTGAATTCGAAGAACAGGTCAATAAATTGAAGGTCGGTGAGATTTCCGAACCCTTTAAGACCCGTTATGGCTATCACATTGTCGAACTCGTTGACCGCCAGCAAAAAGAAGCCGATTCCGAGCGCACCCGTTATGCGGCGCGTCAGGCACTTCGTGAACGTAAGCTTGCGGAAGCCTTCTCAGATTGGCAACGAGAGATTCGTGATCAGGCCTACGTTGAGATTCGCGAAGAGAATCTTTAATGGCCTCGCTTGAGAACCATCACGCAAGAAAGCGCTTTGGCCAAAACTTTTTGGTCGACGATTTTTGGATTCGTAAACTAGCGGACGCAATCGGTGCCGCTCCCGACGATGACATCATCGAGATTGGTCCAGGGAAAGCCGCGCTTACGCGAAAACTTCTAGAGGGCGTCAAGCACCTTCGCGTCGTAGAAATCGATCGCGACTTAGCCGCGTGGCTTCGTAGCGAATTTCCTAGCGATGTTCTTGAAGTGATCGAAGCCGATGCGTTAACGGTTGATTGGGCAAAGCTTGCGAAGCCAGAAAAAAAGATTCGTGTTGTCGGAAACCTTCCCTACAACATTTCCTCTCCGCTACTTTTTCGTTTGCTTGAGGCATCCGTTGTGATTGCCGACCAGCACTTTATGCTGCAGCGCGAAGTCGTTGACCGTATGGCTGCTGCCCCCGGGAGCAAAACCTATGGGAGGCTTTCTGTGATGCTGCAATTGAATTACACCATCACGAAGCTTTTTGAAGTTCCAGCTGGCGCCTTCCGTCCGATTCCAGCCGTAACGAGCGCTTTCGTGCGCATGAAGCCAAGGGTAGCGAGCGAAATCCCCACCGTTGACCGCGAAGCATTTTCTACGGTTGTTGCAAAGGCCTTTTCCCAAAGAAGAAAAACACTTCGCAATGCCTTATCTGACCTTCTAAGTGAAGACGATATTCGCGCCTCTGACGTTGACCCAACGGCCCGCGCTGAAACCATTGCCGTCGATGGCTTTGTTCGCTTAGCCAATCGCTATAAAGAACTCACTGCACAGTAAAGGAGAAATCCATGCAATTTACTGAGACCCTTCGTGCCCGTCATTCTGTTCGGCACTTTGAGGCCACACCCATTGATGAGGCGCTTTTAAAAGCGATTGTCGAAGACGCCACTCGAGCACCGAGTTGGGTGAATGCGCAAGAGTGGGACGCTTGGATTCTCACGGGAGAAAAGCTCGAAGGCTTTCGTCGTGAGTTTTCCGAACTTGTTAAAGCAAAAGCGCCTGGCTTAAGTGAAGTTCCTGCAACGCCGCACGAAATGTTTTCTGAAACTTCGCAAGAAAATATGCGGCTCTTTAATAAGGCAAGAGAAGAAGCAGGTCTTGCTCAGGTTAAACTCGCTGCCCAGCAAGAGCTTTTTTATGCCCCTGCCGTTTGCTTTCTTACGCTTCCCAAGACCTACACGCCTTATATGCTGTTTGACCTTGGAGCCTTTGCGCAGACTCTGATGCTTTCTGCCGCTAGTCGCGGCGTAGGTTCCGTTGTTGCGTGGAACCCCGTGCGTTACCCTGAGGCTTTACGTAAATACCTTCCCATCCCAACAACACGCGCCATTGCCATTGCCGTTGCTTTGGGCTATGAAAAGCCCTGCGCGCTAAACGATTTCCGTTCAACACGCAGGTCCGCTTCAGAAATTCTCAAAATTGTGCGCTAAAGCGCCGTTTCTTAACTTACGGGATGTAGCGCGGCCCGTAGGGCTTCGAGGGATCGACAACGATGGCGCTCTTAGCGTATTTGAGCGCTGCCCTCTCGCCTTTTTCGGTGCAGATAATGTGCACGCCGCTCCCTGTGACTTCCCCATGAAGGAAGATGGGGTCGCCTGCCACAAACGCTGCAACAGGTTTCTGTCTTTCGTAGTCGTAAACCGTGATATCGGCGTCTGCGCCCACCGTAAGATGCCCCTTATTTGTTAAACGGAGCATACGCGCGGGATTAACAGCTGTCTTAATCACGAATTCACTAAGCGTCAGGATTCCGAGCTTTACTAAAGAGAGCCCTTCGGAAAGAATCACGTTACGAGGGATGCAGCCGCCATCGGTACTGATTGCATCAACAACGAAACTTCCGTCGGGTCTTTTCGCTTCAGAAAGCCACACACGCGGTAGCGGAGGATTAACTTTGAAGCTTCCTCCCACATCGGTCTTATTTTCTTCCCAATAGCGAAGCGCCTTTTCTCCTGTCATCAAGTCGCTATAGCCACCCGCATCAAAAACAGCCCAGACGTGATGCGCTAGGAAGGCTTTCCTCATCCCATCAACGTCAGCTGTGAATCCGTAACGCGTCAAGCATCCAGCGGTGACGTGACTGACGACCTTGCCGTTTTCGTCACACGACAAACGCGTGCCATTGCGCGGCGAGATATAGCTTTCGCAAAAGACATTCGGATTAGCAAGTAACTTATCGATGGCAAGCTTTGTTTCTTCTAACTCTGGCTTAATGGCGCCTCTGCAATAGGCGTTGATGTGCGCTAGATGCATCGGTGCCCCTTGAGCCATATCCACTGCTTCAAGTAATCCTTCGATATTTGAGCCGTGCTCAGTTGTGCCTGCGTGCCAAGCAACGTAACAGCCTTTTTCTAAGGCCGTGTGAATAAGTTCGGAAGACACTTCAGGCGTTAACGGATAGTGCCCACCCAAAAGTTTGACGCCAAGCGCTCCATCGTGAAGACTTTTATCGATTAAGTCTTCCATCTCTTTTCTTGTTGGCGTTGAATTCTCGAATGTGAAAGGAGGGGAAGCAAACTGCAAAATGGCAACATTGAGTCCCGCGCCAAACTTCGGGCTGTTTTCAAGAATATCGTCTAAGGGGCCTGCCATATCAAGGCACGTTGTCACACCGCTTCGCGCAAGCATCCTATGCCCGTAGTGTGAGCCCCACATACCGCCTAAATGCACGTGGCTATCAATGATTCCTGGTTGGAGAACGCATCCCGTAAAGTCGTATTCCTTCTGAGCTTTGCATTGGGCGTTCTCGGTAACTTCAGCAATCTTCCCTTCTTCTAGAACCACATCGAAAATGCCGTTTTTACCGTTCACAGGATCGACAACGTGCGCATGGCGTAAGACTGTGCAAGTCATAGCGTGACTCCTTACAAAAGTGGATATAGCCTAATTTTCTCTAGTCATCCTAGCACGTAAGAGACTGAAGAAATTTCTCGTTTTTCCCTAAATTGTTGGCAGTGCTTTCAGAGCCTTTGATTTGAAAAATGCAATGAGCTCTTTTTCTGACGCTCCTTCGTAATATTCAATAAGTAGCCTCTTAAATTCCTCGACATCGCCTTCAGGGACAACCATAAAGCCAGCGCAATGACTTATAAGAAAGTGATTCGCTAGAAGAATGGCACTACGCTTATTGCCGTCAATGAAGACTTGAGACTTCATCACATAAAGCGCAAGTCGTATAGCCTTAAGAACAACGCTAGATTTGCTTCTGACAATCGCATCAATTTTTTCTTTTACTAGGCTCTCGATAGGTAGTGGTGGAACATAACGAGTTCCGCCAACTTGAACTGGAACGCTTCGGATAGCTCCAGGAAGTGAAAAGAAGCCTTCGTTAATCAGTCGAGCAATGTGAGAGAGAATCGATAAGTCAGTCTTAGCCTGAATCACTCCCTCATCCAAAATAAATTCCCAAGCATGTTTGAGATTCAATATTTTCTGCACATCTTCCGCACGTACGCCTCTGACGATGCCGTTGTCCAAAATACTTTCTGTTTGGGGAAAAGTTGTAGCTATACCTTCCAAAATGGCTTGGTTGTAGATGCTGACTTTGATGTGCCTTCGGGCGAAGTCAAGATTACGCATCATCCCTAGCGTGAGTCCCTCAGAAACATAGCCAAGCTCTGAGAGTTCACGGTCAATCTGGCGCAACTCTTTTTTTATCGCTCGAACCTTGCGCGATGAATCTTGCACGTACTCAAATAGTTCTTTGCTATACGGACCGACATACGTCGATGTCAGCCGAGAACCTACACGCAAGCGCATATAGAGGTATCGTGTACCTTTAGTTTCCTTAATACTCGGAGTCCCTTCATAAGGAATTTGCGTCAAGCGTGCCTTGAGTTCTGCCTTCTTGGCAAGCAATGTTTGAACGTCCTTTTCCATAATGCAACCTGAGTTGGGGAACTTTTGTGCGTTAATTATACAAAAAAGTTCCCCAACCACTTCTGTGGCTCTCGTTCCAAAAAAACTTGGAGAAAGACATTTTTTTGCGCTTAAAAAGCCCTTTCTTTAGCAATTTTAAAATCTGCCTAATCCTCTATTTTCGGCTCGTTGTAAAGGCTTGAAATTCAAAGGGAATTACTCCGCCCAAAGATACTATTTTCCTATAAAAATCAAAGCGTAAATAGTATAATTTCCCTGTCAGAAGAAGATTTTCTTCTTCCTGCCAAAAACATCAAAAAAGGGGGATTTATGGCAAGAAAGAAACAGCCTATCGCGTGCTACGAGAAGTCTGTACACGTCAATGGTAAGGGCCGCACAATCGAAATTGAAACGTGCATCCCGATGCCTAAAGAGGCATTCGAAGTTGAAATAAAAAAAGAGATTCTCCAGCTCAAGAAAAAAGAAGATGAGTCGCTCCACGTTGACCTTAAAAAGGACGGCATCGAGGGTGAATTTATTCGCTGCGAACGCTGGAGCGAAAACGACTATCAAATTTTTTGTGCCTGCCACAAAAAGAATAACGAGCTTCACGTCTACCGCTCGTTTGAGCCAGAGCCTGAAGCCGTTATCAATCTCTTTTATCAAGTGCTCTGCCAAAACGTCAATCCATTAACGTATCCCGATTGGGAAGACATCACGGATGGCAATTACGATGACAGGACTTTCGAAGAGGTAGAAGAAGACGAGAAGGATTGGTATTTGGGAGAGGACGATAAAAAAGCGTTCAGGGTTTTAAGCAGAGAATACCTTAAGACTTTTGGAAAGCCCTTTGAGACTGAATCTTTTGCGGAAGACGAGATTGCTCTTTGTAATCTACTTATGGCAAGTTGTTTATCGAAGGGCAAACCCCTCGGAGATCCAGATTGTCCGGTAAAAAGAATTTACGATTATCGCGACAAAAAATAATTACTTCTCCTTTTTACGCCTCCCGATTCGGAGGCGTCTTTATAAGGAAAGTGTTGCTGTTGCGTTAACATAAAATCGTTTTAACGTAAAATGGTTTTAACTTAAAATCATTTTATGTACACGCTCTTTCCCGCTTAAAACATTAAGACACTTGAGCTCACGGAAGTTATTGCTCATCCATTCATTGTGGGATGAGTAACTGTTTAAACACGTGAAAAAAAGCACCTATTTTCTTTTGGCAATCGAAAGCCACGCAACAGCACTAAGAATCATCGCCGCGCCAATGCTTTCGGCTAAACCATAGGTGACGCCAAGAATCGCAACGGATAGGAAAAGTCCCGAAAGTGGCTCCAAGCAACCCAAGAGACTAGCGACGTTGGCTGTGACATAGCGCATGCTGCCAAGAAAGCAGCAAAAGGCAACAACCGTACCCACAACGACAACGTAGAGGTAGCACGCAATCGAAAGCGGCTCCCAGATAACAACCGCACTCCAGGGTGCATAAATTAAACAGGTCGCTGCGCCTGAAATAACGCTACCCCACCCCACCGATTTAAGTACACCGACTTTCGTCACAAGGTGTCTACAGTAGAGAGTCGCAAACACGCCAGAGCCAGCCGATGCAAGCGCCCAAGCTAGCCCCACAAGAGAAAAGTCGAGTGTTTCAAATTCGCCTTTTGTGCCAAGAAGCACCACGCCGAAAAAGCATAAGACGACACTCGCGACCTCGCTCATGCTCATCGCATAGTGCTCAAAAACATGCATGTAAAAAAGAATCAGCGCCGGACCAACAGCGACAACGACTGCTGCTGTTCCTGCGTTCGTGTGCTTGATGGCTTCGAAAAATGTGTATTGCGTTGAAAGTAGCGCAATGCCGTAAATCGCGAGATCGATCCAATTGCGCGTCGCACCGACGTTAAAGATGTTATGCCCGCGCAACAATTCAAAGACGAGAATAATGAGCCCTGCGCCAAAAAGTCTTCCGCAGATTAGGTCGGCGGGCAAAAAAGAATAGTGCTCAAAAAGATACTGCGCAGCAACCGCCATCGAGCCCCACGATAGGCCGGCGATACCCGCTAAAACAATACCAATTGTCGTCTTATTCATACCGCATTTTTGAGAACAAAAAGAGAACAACGCCAAGAGCCCCCAGGACAACGCTAACCATCAGAGGTCGTTTTGGTTATCTTTGAGGTTATCTTTGGGGTACTCATTGGGGTACTCAAAGGAGCGCAATTATAGAGGTTTTAAGCCAAATTCAAGAATCAAATAAGACAAAACAAATAGCAAAAGTGCTTTGTTTTCAAAAGGGTTTTTGTGCGGAAAGTGCTACGAAGTGAAAAGAGGAGGAAAAAGGCAAATGGTGGCTAGAGGCGGAATCGAACCGTCGACACGCGGATTTTCAGTCCGCTGCTCTACCAACTGAGCTATCTAGCCACATTTTTGAGAAAGCGAACTATATCGGGCTTTGGCGCTTTTTTCAACTTTAAAGAGCCTTCGCATAAACGCAGGCCCTTTTCGCTCGCTTTCTCTTAGCTCTCTACTACTTAATTTCGTAGGTGATATCGGCTGGGAATCCCTTTGTGAGGTCTCCCTTCTTTACACCACGGAAAGCGTTTTCCGCATCAGTTCCTGCCTTAATTGCCTTTTCGACAGCAGCTTTCGCTTTCGCAGCACTGACCTTCGTGCAACGCGCCGTATCCACAGTAAAGTGAGCGTCAGCCGCAATGGCATTGACGGATGCTCCACCATGGAAATTCGCGACATCCGCGCACGGAAGCGCCTTTTCTAAAGCCAAAATGGCGCGAGCTCCTGCGTGAACCGCATTGGTATTTCCGTAGGAACCGTTGGAGTGACCGCCAGGACCCGTAATCGCCACCTCATACACGGCAGCTGAAGCCATGGCACTAGCTAGGCCGAGAGCAAGAGCAAAAATAACTTTTTTCATATGTTCTCTCCTTATTTGTACATGTCTTCAGTGGTGCGTGCACCAATCGGATCCATCAAAGGCTTAATCACCTTACCGTCTGAGGTGTTAAAGCCCGCCGTCATCAATCCCATCATGAGCATACGGTAGACGCGCTTACCTTCATCGACGCCGTTACCAGGAATGCCCCACTCATACCACGCGTGGCCACCGCCGCCGCCAGCGTTTGTGCCGACGTTGATATTCACAGTCGGAACACCAACAGCCGCTGGAACATTGTCGTTAAGCGATGCTGCTTTTGTTCTCAGTTCGGTTCTCTCGTCAATGCCAACGACTTTCGCAGATTGCCAGTAGGCCTGCATGACGCCATCGTTGTAATCCTTTCTCTGATAGGCAGGGCGATCGCCGAACCACACAAGTTCCATCTTCACAGCCTTAGGAGAATTGGCCTTGAGTTTATATTTGGCATTTTCCTCTTGCGCGGCTTTCTTAAAGGTGGGTTCGATCTTGGCACGAATTGCACTCAATGGCCCCTGTGTCGGGCTTCGCATATCAACCATCAACGTGCAAGATTGACTGCGTTCACCGGCTTTGGCTTTCGTGCAATTGCCGACGCCAACAGTGTAGGTGGTTCTTTCCGCTGTCTTATCTAAATCGTAGGGTGTCTTTAAATTCGAAATCATTTCGATTGCGCGGCTCATAGCCATCAGTGCTGACGGTTGCTTTGCGCCAATCTTCACACCCGCAGGTTCCGTATATTTAATCTCGAAACGATAGGAACCCAAATAGTTCACAAACCCTGATTTGGGTGATGTGCTATCGGCGGCGATGTTAGCTACGAAGTTAAGAGCGTTATTTCCCTTACCCGTATCTTGGTTGTAGCCATAGAGTTGCTTCATGCCGCAAAGGTTTCCTTTACCTTCTTCGCCAGTGGTGCCGCAAACCCAGATGTCATAAACGGGTTTGACCTTGTACTTATGCATAAGGTAAGCAATGTGCATGACGGCCGCGGTGTTAATCATCGCGTCGTTGTATCCAGGCACATACATTCTGTAGCCGCCCATCTTCTTGGCTTCTTCGTAATTTTGATAGCGCTTGTAGGCTTTCTTGTAATTAGCGTCTTCGATAATCTTGCCGTTCTTATCAAAGTGCAGTTCTTCAGCAATTGCGGCTAATTCATCGCGTGTTTTCACTAGCGGCTCGCTTGCTAACTGCAATTTCACAGGCTCATACGGATTGCTCTCGGGAGGAAGAACCGGAGGATTCACCGTGTCGATGTGTCCTTCAAGAAGGACCTTCGGGAACTGTCCCTTATAGGACTTCGCATCCTTTTGCTTGGCGTACGTTCCGGGGAAGCGCACACAGGCGTTATAGACAGGAAGCCCATCGATGATTTGGATTCCGGCTCCAGGTAGATAGCCGTCCAAACGTGTCATCACGTCCGCTGGTGTAAAGCCCCACTCTTCAGTAAAGCGGCGCATGATTTCTTTTTGGCGCCGCATCTCCGATCTCGATGGTGATGCGATACGCACGATTTCCATCTGTGTGTGAAAGCGCCACTTCTGTCCCTCGGGACTTGTCGCTTCCGCAAGAATCTTTTGCATCACAGGATCTTTGTTAATCGCTTCAGCTGCCGCCTTCGCTTCAGGTGTGACCTGAGGAACAGCGGCTGTCGCTGCCACACTGATAGCCGCAAGCGCGGCCAAAACTGGCAGTTTCGTTAGTTTCATAGAAACTCCTTTGCTTTACGCAAAAAAGGTTTGAGATATTTGCCCCCTCTAAAAGATTGTACTTAGGCAATTTGACGAAAAGCAATTGTCCGAAAT
>CAVEMY010000019.1:24261-29591 GCA_963617005.1 Parabacteroides distasonis
CCTCTTGCAATGCGAGAGCGTGTCGCTTTTGCTGAAAGCGATTTAGTGGCCTCCTTAAAGGCACTTTTGACAAGGCTCGGTGACAAAGTTTCTGGCGCATTTAAAGAGGCACTTATCGTTTCCACATGCAACCGTATGGAAATCTACGGGGCAGTTGAAGACGAGAAAGCGGCTCTAGATAGTCTTTTAAATTATTTAGCCGAAGCGAAAAACATCCCCGCTCGAGAATTAGAAGCCTATATCTATAGCTTTGAAGGAGATGAGGCTGTCGCTCATGCCTGTCGTGTGGTCTCTGGTATTGACTCGATGGTTTTGGGAGAAACCCAGATTGCAGGTCAGGTGAAAAAGGCTGTGGCCAAATCGCGTGAAGCTGGCGCCTTGGGTCTATATCTTAATCGCCTCACACAGATTGCCTTTACCGCAGCTAAGCACGTGCGGTCTCACACAGCGATTGGCCGCAATTCTGTGAGTCTATCTTCTGCTGCCGTAAGGCTTAGCGAACGAATTTTTGGGGACCTCTCTCAAAGGAGAGTTTTGTATATTGGTGCTGGAGAGATGATCGATTTGTGCGCTGCGCACTTTGGTGCCAAGCACCCCAAAGAAATCACGGTTGCCAATCGCTCCATTGAACGTGGCCAAGCGCTTGCTTCTCGCTACGGGGGAACGGCCATTCGTTTGCAAAAACTCCCTGAAGTGATTTCTCACTTTGATGTCATTGTCTCGTGCACGGCATCCTCTTTACCGATTTTAGGGTTGGGGATGGTCGCCCGTGCCGTAAAAGAGCGTCACCACGAACCGCTTTGCATTATCGACTTAGCGGTGCCGCGCGATGTAGAGCCAGAAGTGCGTGAATTAAATGACGTCTTCGTTTACACGATTGATGATTTAGGTAGTGTCGTTTCTGCTGGAAAAGTGAGCCGCTCGCAAGCTCTCGAAAAGGCCGAAGCGTTAGTTGCCGATTGCGTGAAAATCTTCTCTCAATGGAAAAAGTCTCGAGAAACTGTGCCTGCCGTCTTAAAGCTTCGAGAGCGGGCAAAAGCGCTTAGTGAAACAGAATTAGCTCGCGCCAAGAAGTCGCTTAAAAAGGGTGTTGACCCCGAATTGGTTTTAGAGCACTTAGCACGCAATCTCACAAAAAAATTCGCGCACGACCCAACGGTGTACCTTAAAGAGGCCGCAAAAGACGAAAACGAAAAGCTATCGGTTGCTGAATTCTTCCGTCCTCGGCACACGTAGGTGCAGTGAAGACCTTTATACTTCGCGCAAATTTTCAATCTTGATTTTCCCTTAGAACCACTATGATGAAAGAAAGCATGCGCGGCAAGCTTCTCGGACTTTGCCGACGCCTCGAAGAAATTGACGCAATGCTTGCCGCTCCCGATGCGACAAATGATATGAATCGCTTTCGCGATTTGTCGCGCGAGCGCGCTGAAATCGAGCCGCTGACGCTGAAAGTTAAAGAGTACGAAGCCGCTGAGGCCGATATCGCCACCGCAAAAGAGCTGATGGCAGACCCCGACATGGCCTCTTTGGCGCAAGAGGAAATCGCCTCTAGCGAAGAAAAACTGGCCCGTTTAGAAAAAGATTTGGAGTTAATGCTTCTTCCCACGGACCCCAACGATAAGAGAAACATTTATTTGGAAATTCGGGCAGGAACCGGTGGAGATGAATCCGCGCTTTTTGCCGGCGACCTCCTACGCATGTACACGCGCTACGCCGAACGTCAGGGTTGGAAAGTTGAGATTTCAAGTAAAAACGCCAGTGATTTAGGTGGATACCGCGAAGTCATTTGCCGCATCGTAGGCGACGGTGCCTATTCAAAATTAAAGTTTGAATCCGGTGGCCACCGTGTGCAGCGAGTCCCGGAAACAGAAGCCGCAGGACGCATCCATACGTCGGCCTGCACGGTTGCCGTATTGCCTGAACTCGATGAAGTAGAAGCGGTGAAAATTAATCCCGCAGACCTTCGAATCGACGTCTACCGCGCCTCAGGCGCCGGTGGTCAGCACGTGCAAAAAACAGACTCTGCGGTGCGTATTACGCACTTACCCACAGGTCTTGTTGTTGAATGCCAAGATGAACGCAGTCAACACCAAAATAAAGATCGCGCGATGGCAATTCTTGCTAGTCGCTTGTATGCCGCAGAAGTGGAAAAACAGCGTAGCGACCGTGCGACAGAGCGCAAAAACCTTGTCGGTAGCGGCGATAGAAGCGAGCGCATTCGCACCTATAACTACCCGCAGGGTCGCGTAACCGATCACCGCATTAATCTCACGCTCTATAGGCTCGATGCCATCATGGATGGTGACCTTGAAGAAATCATCACAGCTCTTACAACTGAACATCAAGCTGAGCTTTTAGCGCAATTAAGTGATCCCTCATGACGCAAAGCGTTCGCCAACTTATAGAGTCTGCTTCAAAAGCTATCGATAAGAGCGAGGCAACACTCATTCTTGCGAAAATTCTTCAGACAAGAAAAGAGCACTTTATTGCGCATCCTGAAGAGCGCGTTGATAACGAAAAAGCCACTTCTTTTTTCGAGGCGGTAGAAAAGGTCAAAGCGGGATTTCCTGCAACCTACATTCTTGGAACGCAGGCGTTTTGGAAGTACGACTTTAAAGTGACTCCCGACGTTCTTATCCCGCGGCCAGATACGGAAACGCTTCTTGAAGTTTCTCTAGAACTTCTTAAAAGAAAAGCTTCACCAAAAATATTGGACCTTGGAACGGGTAGCGGCATTTTGGCCATTTGCCTAGCGCTAGAAATCAAGGATGCGACGGTTTACGCCGCTGATATCAGTCAAAAGGCTCTTCGCATTGCCAAAGAAAACGCCGCCAATCTCAATGCAGACATCACCTTTATTGAAAGTGATTGGTTTAGCAACATCTCAAAAGAAAGAGATTTTGATTTCATTGTTTGTAATCCTCCGTACATCCGTAGTGACGATGCGCATTTAGAAAATCTTGCTTTTGAGCCACAAAACGCCTTAACCGATGGCGCAGATGGCTTAACACACTACAAGAAAATCATCGATGAGGCTCCTTGCTATTTAGTCGATGGCGGCGTCTTAGCCTTTGAGCACGGCTTCGATCAAGCAAAAGACATTCGCGTTCTTTTTAAAAACAACACACACTATCAAGGCATCTCCTCCATCAAAGACCTTGGGGGACGCGAACGCGTCACTTATGCGGTAAAGTGTCCTTAGAGAAAAGATTAAGGAAGCGCCATGAACCTGAAAGATATCCTTTCCTATACGAATGCTTTATTGACGCCAGAAAACTACAACGACTATGCACCAAATGGCTTGCAAGTTGAAGGCGACGGGCGTGAAATCAAAAAGATTTGCACGGCAGTTTCCGCTTCTCTCGATGCCATCGAAGCCGCAGCCAAAGAAGGGGCCGATGCGCTTTTCGTGCATCACGGGTGGTTCTGGAAGCATGACGAAGTGCGTATCACAGGGATTCGCCATAAGAGAATTCAAGCTCTTCTTTCTTCAGGAATGGCACTCGTTGCCTATCACCTCCCGTTAGACAATCACCCAGAGATTGGCAATAACGCCCTCTTGGGTGCGGCGTTAAACGTCACTCCATTAGGCCGTTTTGGTGACGGGGATTTTGGTTGGTATGGCACTCTTGAAACGAGCCTTACTGTTGAAGCTCTCAAAGAGAAACTTCAGAAAATCATGCTGAGAGCTCCTCTTGTTGTCGGCGTCCCAGAAAAAACCATTCGCACCGTTGCTTGGTGCACGGGGGCGGCTCAAGACTACTTAGAAGAGGCCGCTACCATTGGAGCTGACGCTTATATCTCAGGAGAAATCGCCGAGCGCACCACCTACATTGCCAAGGAAACGGGACTCACCTACTTTTCTTGTGGGCACCACGCCACAGAACGTTTTGGCATTCGTGCGCTTGGGGAAAAGATTGAAGAAAAATTTGGTATTGCATCCGTCTTTATCGATACCAACAACCCGGTCTAAAGCAGCGTTTTCCACGAATTTTCGCTAAGGCGCGAAGCGCCGTTTATTTCTTTTAAATCAAAGCGGTTTTCGCGCTTTTCGGAAAAAGTTTTCTTAAATTCTTATAATTCGCACTTTGCTGCAAATCTTGGGGGCTTCCAAGATGCGGCTCCATTTTTAAACGACTTTCAAGGACGTTTTCCCTATGATGCTTTTGTATTCGGGCTCGACCTGCCCGTTTTCCCATCGTTGCCGTTTCGTGCTCTGCGAAAAGGGCTGTGATTTCGAAATCAACGATATCGACATGTTCAATAAGCCTGCGGAAATCGAGGCGATGAACCCTTATGGAGAACTTCCCATTTTGGTCGAGCGCGACTTAACGCTTTATCAGTCGACAATCATTAATGAATATATCGACGAGCGTTTCCCGCATCCGCAATTGATGCCCGCCGATCCCATTCAGCGTGCAAGAGCTCGCCTTTTCATCTACACCTTCGAGCGTGAACTCTTTAGTTTCGTGCGCGTCTTAGAGCGCCGCGAAGAGTCTGATGCGAGAAAGAAGGTCGCACGCACACAGATTCGCGATCAACTCGTGCAACTTTCTCCAGTGCTTTCGAAGAATCGCTACCTAATGGGCGATGATTTCACGATGCTCGATATCACGTTGGCTCCGTTACTCTGGCGTTTGGATCACTACGAAATCGAAATGCCTAAGAGCGCCGCTCCCCTTTTAAAGTATGCTGAAAGTGTCTTCTCGAGAAATTCGTTTATCGACTCGATGACGCCTTCTGAAAAGGTCATGCGCCGCTAAGAAGTAAAACAACTAAATAGAGGAACTTTTTTCAATGTCTGAGGCTACCTACATTGGGCCGCTTTCTAAGCCCTCGTTTCGCAGCCACATCATTCGTGCGCTGCTCGACTGGTGCGATGAGGAAGGCTACACGCCTTACATTCTCATCGATGTTGATGAGGCTTGTCTTGTTCCGCGCGAGTATGTCAACCCAAATAACACCATTGTGCTTTGCGTTTCGGCGCTCGCCACTAACAACTTTAATCTTGATAAAGACAAGATGAGTTTTCAGACTCGCTTTGGCGAGCGTATTTGCTCAATTGAAATTCCAATTGGACGCATTGCGGCGTTTTATCCGAAAGAAAACACCGATTTGATGAGTTACTTCTCGCTTTTACCGAGCGAAGTACAAAAATCAGACAAGAAAACTGAGGAAGATATCCCCGTATTTACCAAACTTTGAGCGCTTTTATGTACAATGGCGCCCACGCCCTAATAGCTCAGTTGGTAGAGCAATCGCCTTGTAAGCGATAGGTCGTCTGTTCGAGTCAGACTTGGGGCACCAGATTTATGGCCTGAGCAATC
>CAVEMY010000020.1:0-13534 GCA_963617005.1 Parabacteroides distasonis
TCGAGCGTTTTTGCCTTCAACAAGGAGAAATTACAAAACGATTAAAAGAGCGTTTCGTGGTAGCGGCAACGTTGCCAAACGTACACGGCACCGATTAACGCTAAGCCAACAGCGTAACCGCACCAACGCATTTCGTACGGTAAGAACGCTCCTGTTAAGAGGAATGGGAACATCATGATTCCAGAGGCGCAAAGAAGAATCACGCGCTCGATGGGATTGACTTTATTTAAGAACCATCCTTCTAGGGCACTTGTCATTGCCATCATCCCGAGACTTGTCATGGCAAAGAGGAAGAAGCCAATAATCCAGCTGTCGATTCCACTTAAGAGCAAATCCGAGTTAAAGAGGAAGGCCACCGGAATGATGAAGGTGCGAATATCGTAAACAAACGCTTGCCAGCCCACACGAATCGGTTCGACTCGCGCAATCGCAGCGCCAGCGTAAGCCGCTAATCCCACTGGAGGCGTAGCATCGGCCATCACACCAAAGTACAAGCAGAACAAATGCGCACCCATCAAGGAAATCGCAATCTCCATACCGTGAACGCTCATACCTGTCGCAAGATCGACTAAAACGGGAGCCGTAAGAGAAGCCATGATGATGTAGTTTGCCGTTGTTGGTAATCCCATACCAAGGAGCAAGCTTGCTGCCGCGGTAATAAAGACCAAAAGGAAAATATTACCCATCGAGAGCACTTCAACAAAGCTCGTGATTTGTTGGCCTAGACCCATGGAGACGCAACCGACGATGATGCCAGCGGAGGCTGTCGCCAAAGCAACACCAGCCATGTTATTGGCGCCTGCGGCAAGTGCTCCAAGTAAGACTTTTACGCCCTTCATAAAGGCAGGCCACAGAGGCTCTTGGTGAACACGGGCAATCGCCACGGGCTGCAAAACCATAATCGCGGCAAGGACGAGCGTTGCGCGCAAAACGCTTAATTCGGCCGAGTGTTGTAGGATAATCAACTCGTAAAGAAGCATCAAAAGGGGAAGCAAAAAGTGCATGCCCTTTTTCATTTCCACCCAGAAAAGTGGAAGATCTTTTTTCGGTAGTCCTTTCAAACCCAACTTGCACGCTTCAATGTGGGTAATCCAAAGAAGACCCATGTAAGCGGCAAACGCAGGAATGGCCGCGGCTTTTGCCACTTCCACATACGGAACGTTCACATATTCAGCAATAATAAAGGCTGCCGCTCCCATCACAGGGGGAGCCAACTGGCCGTTAACTGATGACGCCACTTCAATGGCCGCCGCCTTCGTTCCCGTATAACCAATACGCTTCATCAAAGGAATCGTGAAGGTTCCCGTTGTCACAACGTTCGCAATCGAAGATCCAGAAACCATACCCGAAAGAGCCGAGCCCGCCACAGCAGCTTTCGCGGCACCCCCTCGGTATTGACCGAGGCCAGAAACCGCGATACGCGTAAAGAACGCGCCGCCCCCTGCGCGATCTAGCATCGTTCCAAATAAAACGAATAAGAACACGACCGTTGCAGACACGTGAAGCGGTACGCCATAAATACCTTGCGTATCCATCGTAATTTGCGAGATAAAGCGAGAAAGCGACACGCCCTTAAAGGCAAAGAGGTCTGGTAGATAGGGGCCCAAGAAAACGTAGGCGATAAAAAAGAGGCTAATCACGGGAAGCGCGGGGCCCGATACGCGACGCGTTGCTTCAAGGAGAGTGACAAGAAGCACAAACCCGACGACAATATCCGTGAAATTGGGCATACCTGCGCGCTCTGCGATTCCATCGTATTCGAAGAAAACGTAAAGGGCTGCCGCGACCGCCACGATTCCGATTAACCAATCGATAATCGTCACGCGATTCATCGCGAGAAGAATGCGTAAGTCCCAACGCCCCTTTCTTGCGTTCTTAAGCGCAGGTAAATTAAGGTAAACGAGAGCAAGAGCAAAGCCTAAGTGAAACGCTTTCACATAAAGCGTATCAATCAAAAGCCAGCTCGCGGTCGACATCTGAAATAAAGACCAGCACAGGGCCACAATGAAAGTAATCTTTGTGGAAATCCCTGACTTGTCTCCAACGAGACCATGATCGCCATCGGTGACTTCCTGTCGATATTCCCCAATGATGTCGTCTTTTGAACTTCGCTTGGATTCCTTTCCGTAATTGTCATCAGGGAGGATGATTTTGTCCGTATCTGTCATAGTGCAACCTTGGTCTTTTTTTAACTCTTCTTAGAGAACCGTAAGGGTCGAGCCCGATTTCACGTCGGTTTCGACCCTAAAACTTCTCACGTTTTTGTTTTACTTAATAAGGCCAGCTTCCTTGTAGTAACGCATAGCGCCATTGTGAATCGGGGCTGTAAGGCCTTCTAACATGGACTTCTTTGTTAAGCCGCCTAAAGCTGGGTGAAGTTTCTTGAAGGCATCGAGGTTTTCCATCACTTCTTTTGTAATGGCGTAAACGACGTCATCAGGAACATCCGAGCTTGTGACTAATGTAGCTAACATGCCAAGGGTCTCAACCTTGCCGTCTTTGCTGTTGGTGGCATCAGGGTACTGCGTCATATCGATTGTTGTCATCGAGTAGTACGGAGCATCCTTTAAGAGCTTATCAAGCCCTGTGATAGGAACGATGCGGCATAAGCGCTTACCAGCTGTGGCTTCCTTAATGTTTCCGTTGGGGTGGCCAACTGTAAAGAAGAAGGCATCGATACGGCCGTCCTGCAAAATACGCGGCGCATCAGCGGGCTTAATCTTTTCAGCCTTAAAGTCCTTATCGGGAACAAGTCCAACGGTCTTAAAGATATCTTGCGAATTGATGTACTGACCAGAACCTGGGTCGCCAATGTTAACAATCTTACCCTTGACGTCACGGATCGAACGAATGCCACTATCTTCAGCAGCAACGAAGGTCACAGCTTCAGGCGCAAGAGCAAAAACAGCGCGAAGCTTCTTTACTGGCTTTCCGGCCCAGGCCTCTTTACCAAAATAGGCCATGTACTGCGTATCGGCCTGTGCAACGCCAAAGTCCAAGTCGCCTGTGGCGATGGCGTTGATGTTGAATTTGCTGCCGCCCGTGCTTTCGACACTCGCGCGAACGTGGTACGTGCTGCGTTTGGCATTAATGATCTTTGCAATAGCACCACCCGTGGGGTAGTAAACACCTGTAATACCACCAGTACCGATGGTCACAAAGGTGTCTTTGGCCATTGCGGCACCCGCAACCGCGAGCGACCCAGCTAAGACAAGAGGAAGAAGTTTCTTAAACATGTTTTTTCTCCAAGTTCATTCTTTTGTGTTGCTTTTTGCCCTAAGGCATTTTTGCGTCTCTGTATTGTATAAAGCAACTTTCGTGCCAGCCATAAAATTCGCTTTTATTTCCGAAACCTAGTTAGTACTACTTAGAAATTTCGCGGCTTTTTCGCACGTAGCTCTTTTGCCCTCCCCAAAATGAAACAGTGTGCACTATTTTGGTGCGTTACATTTGACTAAAAAAGAAGGGGTTCCTTTCCCTTTGAGAAATCAAAGTGCCGCTCGTTTCCCCTAAAGAGCGTGTCCGTGCTATCGTTTCCGCCTATTTTTTAATTGATGCGCCCACGCGGCACACAACTTTTTTGACGAGGATTGCCATGGCAATGATTGAAATCCGCAATGTCAGCAAGTGGTACGGCGACTTTCAGGTCTTAAAAAACTGCTCGGTTAACGTCGAGAAAGGTGAAGTGGTCGTCGTGTGCGGCCCTTCTGGCTCTGGAAAATCTACGCTAATTAAGACCGTCAATGGCCTAGAAGAGTTCCAGCAAGGGGAGATTTTCGTCAATGGCGTCAGTGTCGGCGACCCGAAAACGAATCTCGCAAAGTTGCGTAGCCACGTCGGCATGGTTTTCCAACACTTTGAGTTATTTCCCCATTTGTCGATTATCGACAACTTGCGTTTGGCGCAGATGAAAGTCTTAAAGCGCGACAGAGAAGAAGCCACCGAACGCGGCTTAAAGCTCCTAGAGCGCGTGGGTCTTTTAGCACATGCCGAGAAGTTCCCTGGGCAGCTCTCTGGTGGTCAGCAGCAACGAGTTGCGATTGCGCGAGCCCTTGCCATGGACCCGATTTGCATGCTTTTTGACGAACCGACATCAGCACTTGACCCAGAAATGATTAACGAAGTGCTCGATGTGATGGTGCAGCTTGCGAAAGACGGCATGACCATGATGGTCGTCACGCACGAAATGGGATTTGCGAAGAAAGTCGCAGACCGCGTGATTTTCGTTGACGCGGGCGAAATTCTTGAAAACGTCCCCAAGGACGAATTCTTTAGTGCGCCTCGTTCTGAACGCGCCCAGAAGTTCTTATCGCAGATTCTTTCGCACTAAAGCGAAAGCTTTTCACGAAGTACCCACTACCGACGCTCTGCAAACCAGAGCGTCGCTGTTGTTGCAATGAGCATAATGGCTATCGGCACAAGGGGAACGGCAGGCGCCGGAAGCATCCCTGCGGCCCCCGCAAACGAGAAGGCGTTATCAAAGCCATAAAAGAGAATGCCGATAATGAGTCCCACGAAAACCTTCACAGCCATCGCGCCAGACCTGGCATTTAAGTACGCAAATGGCATCGCCACCATCAGCATCACAAAAATCAACAAGGGATAAAAGAGGTGATTCCAGAATTCAACTTCATAGCGCTTCGTTGCCTGGTGCATCTCTTTTAAGTGCCCGATGTAGTCATAGAGTTCAGCGACTCCCATAGCGGCGGGCTTTACCGTTAACACCTCAAGAATCTCAGGCTTCATATCGCTTTCAAGCATCAAATCGACGCCTTTACGGTGCGTTGCCTTTTCAAACATCGGCGTTTCTGCGTGATCGATTTTCGGAAGCGTCTCGATTTGTGCATTAATCAAGTGCCAGCCACGCGAGGGGATGTGAACGGCGCTCTTAGCGTGAATAATGCGCTGCAAAGAGTTATCTGCGGCAGAAAATTCAAAGACGCGCCAGGCACCCGTTTTCATATCCTCTCCCACGAGAAGACTTTCAACGTTCACAAAGCGCACCAAACGCGGTTTCCCGTCTTTTGTTTTCACAATGTCTTTGACCCAAACGCCAGATTTAAATCCGTGAATGCGTTTTAGGTTGGTGTTATAGACATTCACGCGCCTTAAATCGGTGTAAGCGCGATCTGTGTAGGGAGCCACCCATTCGCCGACAGCGTACGTGAGAGCCATCATCACAAGCGCTGGAATCACGAGCATCTTCGCAAGCGTCACAGAAGAAAGCCCCGAGATGCGAAGCACAGAAAATTGCGATTCTGCGGCCCACCGTGAAAACGTATAGATACCACTTAAGAGTGCAACGATGGGCATCACTTGATAAAAGCGCCTCGGCAAATTTAAGAACGCAAACTGAAGCGCCATATCAATGTCGTAGCGCGTCCCGATGCGTGAGCTTTGGCCTGCGACATCAAAGAAGGCGAAAAGCGCCAAAAGCGAGACAGTCGCAAAGGCTGCCGCCAAAAGAACTTCTTTCGTTAATTGCCGCGTGATGACCTTCATTTCTTGGCCTCACGATCTTTTTGGTTTTTCATCGCTCTTTGACTTAAGAACTGATGCGGCCACTCGGTAATCGATTTCGGAAGCCACCGTTGCATCCACACACGACGCGCAAAAAGTAAAAGCGTCAGAGCGAAGAAGGTGCCATTGACTAAGATAAGTCCTGCAATCCAATTCATACGGTCGGTTTTCACCCAGGCCACACCAATGGAAACCGCATTTAAGTACAAAATAAAGACGAGAGCCGCTGCAATAAGATTAAAGTTTCTTCCCGCGCGGATATTGGTACTTGATAAGGGAATCGCCATCAAAGAAAGAATCAAAGCGCCAATGGGCCAACAGAATCGCCAGAGCATCTGCCCTTTGGCTTTGGCGCTTTTCATTGTCATAAGGCGCGTCAAGGGCACTTTATCCACATCGGAATTGGCTTCCATCGCAGCTGACCGCACATCTAAGCGAATTTCATAACTCTTAAAGTCAATCACGCGCCACGCGGATGTCCCGTCTGTAGCCGTGTCGTAGCGCCTTCCGTTTACGAGAACAACATAACGGTCGCCTAAGCTATTACGGCGAATTTCCCCGGCTTGAGCTTCAATGATAGTTTCTTTTGCGCCCTCTTTCATGCTCATAAAGATGTTTTTCACGCGGTTGCCATCTTCAGAGACATCTTCAATAAAAAAGACGCGTTGACCGTCGCTTACTTCAATAAAGCGACCTGGGGCAATGCGGCTCACATCATCGCGCTGCTCAAAGGCTTTCGCGCTTTCTTCCATCTGTAGTTTTGCCCAAGGGCTGACAACCAAAGAAAGCGCGGCAATGACAAGAACAAAGGGGAAAACAAAGAGTAAAACGGGACGTACCCAATCGAGTAAACTTCTTCCGCCAGCGCTAAACCAGACAATCATTTCGTTATCTTGCCAGGAGCGGATTAAAACAATGAGGACAGCGATAAAAAGCGACGCTGTCATTAAGGGCGCTAAATTCGCGAGTCCCGTGTAAAGCGTGATTTCAAAAACAGCTGTTGTGTCATAGCTACCGCCAGCGGTTTCATGCAATACCCCGACTAATCCGACCGTTAAAACGATCGAAAAAATCACGGTAAAGACGCCTCCTGCACTATTGGCAAGTTCGTTTTGAAAACTACGTTGAAGAATCATACTTGGGCTTAGATTGCGAGATTTCCTGATTCTACTTGTTTTCTAGCGGCGCTACGTATCAGATTCGTCCCGGGTTGTTTCAAAGCGAAACGAATCTGATTGGCGTTGCCTTTTTTAGACTGAAGCGTCTGGTTCCATCTTCGCCGAGCGAGCGTGTAGGAAAATCATTGTCGCAATCAGCAAGGCCGCCGCGACTCCAAAGCTCCACAAGAGCGAACCATCTGTGAGGCCAGCGACGAGATACCCAACGCCAGCACACACGGCAACCGTTAACGCATACGGCAACTGTGTTGTCACGTGCGCAATGTGGTTACAGCCGGCTCCGGCTGAAGCCAAAATCGTCGTATCGGAAATTGGTGAGCAGTGATCCCCAAAGACTGAACCCGCAAGAGTGGCCGATAAGCACACCGTTGTTAACGCCGGGTCAACAGCGACGATAATCGGAACAACAATCGGAATCAAAATACCGAAGGTACCCCAAGCGGTTCCCGTGGAGAAAGACAAGAACGCTGCAATCACAAAGATAAAGAACGGCAAAAGCATCGCGCTCATACCCGAGTGAACAACGATTGCCTGCACAAATTGCGGTGTGCAAAGCAGGTCGCGGCAAACGCCAGAAAGCGTCCACGCAAGAATGAGGATGAGGTTTGCCGGAAGCATCAAACGGATGCCTTCAACGATACCGTTCATGAATTCGGAGAATGTCACGAGCTTACGCGGCACGTACATCACAAAGGCAACAAGCAAAGCACCGAAACTTGCCCAAACAAGCGACGGAGATGCAGAACTATTACCAAGAGCGGCCTGGAAAGAACCACGGTACGCGGCATCCGTTCCCCAATAACCACCCGAATACATCAGACCCATCACGGCAAAGCCCATCAAGGCGATCAGCGGAATAATCATGTCCCAAGGAGTGCCGCGGGGATTACCCTTGACCTTATTTTCCTGAGCATCTGCGCCGTTAACGATGCCCTGCATGGCTCGAATTTCTGCGCGACGCATCGGTCCAAAGTCGCGGTTACCAAAGCAAAGGAACCAGACCATCAAAAGAGAAAGCAAGGCGTAGAAGTTCCACGGAATTGTGGCAACGAAGGCTGTGAGTTCATTATCAAAGGCGCCTGTGGTCTTTAATGAAGAGCCAACAGCGGCAGCCCACGAAGAAACCGGTGCGATGATGCACAAGGGGGCAGCGGTTGCGTCAATGATGTAAGCGAGCTTTTCGCGACTGACTCTGTAGAGATCTGTCATCGGGCGCATCACGGTCCCGACTGTTAAGCAACTAAAGTAGTCATCGATAAAGATCACGAGCCCGAGGCCGCTTGTGGATAAAAGTGAAGAGCGGCGAGACTTAATAGCGCGAGAGGCCATCCGTCCGTAAGCAACGGTGCCGCCTGATAAGTTAAGGATATAAACCAAAGCGCCCAAAAGCGAGCAGAAGATGATGATGTCGAAATCGAGCTTTGAGCCCATTAGCTTAAAAGCTGTTTCGAGCGTTCCCATCACAATATTGGCACCAGTGCCGCAGGCGTAAATTAAGGTGCCTGTCAAAATACCGATAAACAAACTGGAAAAAACTTCCTTTGTAATCAGGGCCAAACCGATAGCGACAATCGGAGGAACAATGGAGAGCCATTGCGCATCATAGGGTTGCATTTTTATTCTCTTATAAAGGAAAAAGGATGATTCAAAATGGGGTACTGGTAACCCATAACCGGGTTACATCATTGGATTCGCATAGCGAATCTTGGCCGCAAGTGCTTTGCTCGCGGCCGGCGCTATAAAGGCCGACACACTGCCTCCCATTTTGACAATCTCCCGCACTAAAGAGCTCTTGATGAACTGATACCTCGGATCGGACATCATAAAAAGCGTCTCAACCTCTGGCATCAGAACGCGGTTCATACCCGCCATCTGGCATTCATCCGAAAAATCCTCAATCGATCGCACGCCGCGGATGACAACGCGCGCCCCGTGATTTAAGACGAAATCTCTTAGCAGCCCCGAAAAACCTTCAACGCGAACCCCTTTCATACCTGAGGTGAGTTCTCGCGTTAACTCGATTCGCTCCTGATGTGTGAGTAGCGTATGCTTTTCTTTGCTTTCAGCCACTGCCACAATCACGCTATCGAAAAGTCCAGTTGCCCGACGCAACAGGTCCATATGACCCAAGGTCATCGGATCGAACGTTCCCGGGAAAACCGCACTGGTCATGCCGTCCTCAAATCAATCAGAAATGCCCATTTTACGGAAAAAGCGGTTTGAGGACAAAAAACCACTCATTTCCTGCTTTGGACTGACGCAAAAGTGCAAATCGAGCCGCTTCAAACGCCTCTGCCGTGATTTCCGTGTCGCTTTCTAAAAAAACGAGGCCTGTTTCATTGAGGTGCGCCCGAGCCACTTCAAGCGCCTTCAGTTGCAAGTGGCTCGCAAATGGGGGATCGATAAAGACAATGTCAAACGTTTCGTCGCTATTTGTGAGGGAATTAAAAACATCCGCGCAAAGCACTTCAACAGTATCTGTGGCGTTTAGACGTAAAACAACGTCTTTAATCGCTTGAGAGGCCTTACGGTTCTTTTCGATTGCGAGGACTCGTGTGGCTCCTCGACTTGCGGCCTCGAGCGCGAGAGCGCCGCTACCTGAAAACATATCGCACACGGCCTTTTCTTCGCATCCGCCTAAAAAGTGGAAGATCCAGTCAAAAAACGTCTCACGCACGCGATTGGGCGTCGGCCTCAATCCCTCAAGATTTATGACCTTAATTGGGGTCTTACGAAAAAGCCCACTTACAATCCGAACAACTCCCTCGCAAGGCTTTCGGGTTGCTAAACTTGCGTTGGATTTTTTCTGCCGATTTTGGGCTAAATTTTTCATCGGTTTTTCTTGTCAATGGGTCTATTTTCGCGTTTAAAACAGGGGCTAGAACGCTCCAGAATTCATCTTGCTGGCCTTTTTTCTGGTGCCGTCATCGACGAAGAGTTCTTCGATGAACTCGAGGAGTCGCTTATCGCAGCCGATATTGGCGTGCGTGCCACGACAGACATATTAAAGCGTTTACGCGATTGCGTGCGCTTGAAGGGCCTACGCACAAGAGACGAAGTGCGCTTAGCGCTTCGTGATGAAATCGCGAATCGATTAAAAGGCGCAGAAGTTTCTCTTGACGTGACAAAAGCCAAACCCCTTGTTTGGATGATGGTTGGAGTAAACGGCGCAGGAAAAACGACATCAATTGGAAAGCTTGCCCGTTGGCTAGCCAATCAAGAAAAAACCGTCTTACTTGCCGCAGGAGACACCTTCCGAGCCGCCGCTCGCGAGCAACTTGACGTCTGGGGCGACAGAAATAAGATTGATGTCATCGCACAAACCGGTGGCGACCCAGCCGCTGTGACATTTGATGCGATTCACGCTGCAACCTCGCGAGGCCTTGATGTGGCAATTGCCGATACCGCTGGGCGCCTACCCACACAGACGCATCTGATGGCTGAACTCTCTCGCATTCGCCGCGCGGCTGATAAAGCGATGGCAGGAGCCCCGCACGAAGTCATTCTCGTTGTCGACGGAACAACAGGACAAAATGCCCTAGCGCAAGTCAAAGCCTTTGATGAAGCAGTGGGTCTTACGGGGCTCATCGTCACAAAACTTGACGGTAGCGCCAAGGGTGGCGTATTGCTAGCCTTATGCGAAGAAAGAAAAGAAAAGCCCCTACCGATTTATTTTGTGGGCGTTGGTGAACAGATTGACGATTTACAGATCTTTTGCGCCAAAGACTTTGCCAATGCTCTCTTAGGAATTGACGAGGATTCTCACGCGTGATTAATGCGCCTCTTGTTGAATTAGTCAATGCCGTTTGTGAATTTCCAGACGTGCATCCAATTCCGCCACTGAATTTCAACGTGACGCGAGGTGAGTTTGTTTCGTTGCACGGACCGACGGGATCGGGAAAGTCTCTTGCGCTTCGTTTGATTGCAGGGCTCGTTCGTCCCACCTCTGGCGAGGTTCGCATCGCAGGCGAGGTCATTAACGACTTTAGCGAAAAGCAGCTTCTTTGGATGCGCCGCACAATGGGCATCATGGTTCAAGGCGGCCTCTTACTTGAAGATTGCACAATCCTTGAAAACGTGATGCTTCCGACGATTGCCGCTGGAGAATCCTATAAAGAGGCACGGCACCGCGCAGAAGCCGCTTTAGATAAATGCAGAATTACTAAGCTTGCAAACTTTCTACCAAATAAGCTTTCCGCAGGGGAAAAACAATTGGCTTGTTTAGCAAGAGCCGTTGTCAATCACCCGGTTTTGATTTTGGCCGATGAGCCCGCGGCGAACCTTGATGTGGATAACGCGCAAATCCTCATGGATCTCTTGGGGAACTTCTCTTTGTATGGAGTCGCGATTATCCTTGCTTCTCACCTTGAACTTGCACCAAGCTCGGTGGCGTGTCGCGCCATACAACTTGCCCCTGGAGGTCTTTCACGATGAGTGTACTTCCTGCTTGGCGTTGGGCTTTTTCTCGCACGATGCGCGGCATCTTTGGTGCGTTCGGACAGTTTTCTTTAGCGTTGGCTCTTGCTGGCTTTACGCTAAGCATCCCGCTATTTTTAGGCACTCTGGCGTGGTCTCTCTCGCAACCCTTATCAAACGTTGCCCTTGTTACCGAAATCACGGTTTTTGCGCAGCGCAGTGCCGGAGACAAAACCATCGAAGCGCTTTCTCAAAAGATTGCCTCGTCTCCCGCGGTCGATAGCGTTCGCATCATCCCGAAAAAAGAAGCGTTAGCCTCGGTTAATGCGAGCCTCGGGATTCAATCCAAGCAAACGAAATCCAACCCTTTACCAGACCTTGTGATTGCAACCTGTAAGAAAACAGCCACAAGCGCACAAATTCGGGCTCTAGCTACCGCAATCGAAAAACTTCCTGAAGTGGACTCCGTTGCCTATGACGATAAGTGGGCCCTACACATGGGAGCTCTCGTGAAAGCTCTTACGATTTTTGCAGGCATCTTAGGCACGATTGTCTGCATTTTGGTGCTTTTAGTGATTGCTGCCTCGGTGCGTCTCACTACCGCGGCTCGCAGGGCTGAGATTCAGGCGCTTCACCTATTCGGTGCCTACCCAAGTTTTATTAAGCGCCCCTACATTTGGCGTGGCTTTATTACCTTGGGATGTTCGGCATTGGTTAGTCTCGCTGTCACGCGCCTTGGGATTGGTCTTTTAGCCGAACCGATTGCCAATTTCGCTTCTCTTTATTCGATTACCTTGCAACTGACAATGCCTAGCGTTACCACGTGCGCTTTGTTTGTGTTTTTAGCCGCTTGCCTAGGAGCCATCGTTGGCGACCTAGCAACGCGAGAGGCCTTAAGAAGAGAACGCACAATCTGATACGATTTATTTCAGTTATGAATCAATCGTCCGTGATAGAGTGCACCTTGCTATGAGTTCAGACGCGATTTCTAAAGAAAAGCCATCAAAGAGTGAGCCCACTAAGGCTCGCTCTAGCGCTGCTCTTGTGCCCTATCGCGCCAATGTTCCAGCGCTTTTGCCGCCAAGCCTTGGTGACATTGATGCCTATATTCGCGCCGCTAACGCCGCTCCCGTTCTCTCAGCCGAAGAAGAACACTCCTTAGCGGTAAAACTTCGTGACGAAAACGACTTAACTGCCGCGCAAAAACTCATTTTGAGTCACTTGCGTCTCGTGGTTTCTGTAGCGCGCGGCTATTTGGGTTACGGGCTACCACACGCCGATCTTATTCAAGAAGGCAATATTGGCCTTATGAAAGCTGTCAAACACTACGACCCAGATAAGGGAGTGCGTTTGATGAGCTTTGCTGTGCACTGGATTCGTGCGGAAATTCAAGATTACGTTGTACGCAATTGGCGCTTAGTGAAAGTGGCGACAACCAAAAACCAGAGAAAGCTGTTCTTTAATTTGCGGCAGATGAAGTCGACAGATAAGTCGCTTACGACGCCAGAGGCGAAAGAAATCGCCCAAACGCTTGATGTAAAGCCCGAAGAAGTTTTCGAGATGGAACAACGCATGGGAGGAGCCGACCTCTCGATGGAAGGGACATCGAACGAAAACGAAGACGCGGATTTCGCGCCTGAGGACTACCTAGCTAGCAATGAGCCCACACCACTTGAAGAAGTCGAGCAAAAAGACACGGAAAGCCATACCAAAGCGAAGTTAAAAGAAGCGCTCGCAAGCTTAGATGCTCGCTCGCGGCGCGTTATTGAGGCGCGATGGCTTGCCGAAGACGCCGATGGAAACACCACACCGATGACGCTTCAGGAACTCGCGAAAGAACTCGGGGTTTCCTCCGAGCGCATCCGCCAAATCGAAAAGAAAGCGCTAGCAAAGATGAGAGAGAGTATGCTCTCGAATTCACCAAATAAATCCAATTTAGAAACGATCGATGTTTAACGTTGTTCTTGTTTATCCAGAGATCCCGCCAAACACGGGAAATATCATTCGCCTGTGCGCTAACACGGGTTGCAAACTTCACCTTGTGGAACCTTTAGGGTTTTCTGTTGACGATAAGCACTTGATACGTGCTGGCCTTGATTACCACGAGATGACCACGATGACCGTGCACAAAAGTTGGGAAGCCTTTTTAGAGGAGGCCCAGCCAAACCGCGAACGCATGTTTGCGATGACAACGAAGGGCTCGAGCATCTTTTCGACGATGAAGTTTTTGCCTGGCGATTGGCTGATTTTTGGTAGCGAAGGCCATGGGCTGCCTGATGAAATCCGAAATTCCTTTCCCGCCAATCAACGCATTCGTCTTCCGATGGTCCCTGAGAATCGCTCGCTTAATTTAAGTAATGCTGTGGCAATCACCGTCTTTGAAGCGTGGAGGCAAAACGGCTACGCAGGCGGCTCTTAAC
>CAVEMY010000020.1:13583-27215 GCA_963617005.1 Parabacteroides distasonis
CCTACAAGCGTGAGATTGTCTTTATGAATGACTTCGGGGTGCGCCACAACGCCTAAGATTTCCCCGATGTCTTCGGAACGCACACCAACGATTTGCCGCACTTCGCCCGACGAGTAATTCGCAATACCGCGAGCGATTTCTTTTCCTTCGGCATTTAAGCACGAAATCACATCGCCTCGTAAGAATTCCCCAAGTACCGATTTCACGCCAACTGGTAGTAAGCTCGTGTGTCGCTCGCAGAGAGCTTTTTCGGCTCCGGCATCGACAACAACGGCCCCGTCGCTACGCAAGTGATCGGCAATCCACTTTTCTCTGGCGTGCATCGGCACGTTTTCGCTTAAGAGCTCTGTGCCAAGAGAGACACCCGCTGCCATGCGAATTAACACATCCTTTTCACGGCCAGAAACGATGATGGTAGCAGCGCCCGAACGAGCGGCGCGTTTCGCGGCGAGAATTTTGGTAATCATGCCGCCCTTGGATAACGCGCTTGCCGCACCTCCTGCCATCTTTTCAAGTGCTGGGTCGCCAGCGCGCGCTGTGGCGACAAACGTAGCCGTTGGGTCTTTTCTGGGATCGGCCGTATAGAGCCCCTTTTGGTCTGTGAGAATCACCAAAACGTCAGCTAAAACGAGGTTTGTAACCAAGGCGCCCAACGTGTCGTTATCACCCACTTTGATTTCGTCGGTGATGACCGTATCGTTTTCGTTAATCACAGGAACCACACCGAGCGCCGTTAACTCGGTTAATGTGGCGCGCGCATTGAGATATCTTTCGCGATCGGCTAAATCGGCATGCGTTAAAAGAATCTGAGCCGTCTTAATGCCGTAGGCAGAAAAACTTTCTTCGTAGGCTTGCGCAAGACCCATCTGCCCCACGGCCGCGGCTGCCTGCAATTGCGAAACGGCGCTCGGCCGCTTTTCCCAACCCAAGCGCAAGACGCCTTCGGCAATGGCGCCGGAGCTCACAAAAATAACTTCTTTCCCATCCTTTTGTAAGGAAGCAATTTGACGAGCCCAGTTGGCAATCGCTGTGCGGTCGAGCCCCCGGCCATCATTGGTAACAAGGGCACTCCCAACTTTAATCACTACACGGCGTGCATCTTTTAAAACGGACTCTGTCATATCGCTACTCCTCAGTTACTTGCTCAGTAAAGCGGACATCCTCTTCGGCTCGAAGCTCTTCTTCCTTTGCTTTCTTTTTTGCCGTATCGAGTTCTGTTGCAATCGCGTTAATGAGTTCTTGGGTGCCTGTGCGCGTTGCAGCACTCATAACAAAGAAGGGACGCCCGTCGCTTGCGAGTTCCTTTTTAAAGTGGGCAATTTTCTCTTCTTTATCCTCTTGCAAGAGATCTGCTTTATTTAAAACAATCCAGCGTGGCTTTTGTGCCAACTCTGGGTTGTATTTTTCAAGTTCTCGCACAAGGGCTCTCGCTTGCACGACTGGATCAACATCGGGATCGAGCGGTGCGCAGTCAATGACGTGTAATAGCAAACTCGTGCGCGATAAGTGTCGTAAGAAAAGGTGCCCGAGACCAGCGCCTTCGGCAGCCCCTTCAACAAGGCCAGGGATGTCAGCTAAAACAAAACTTTGTTCGTTTCCGACTCGCACCACACCTAAATGGGGAACAAGCGTTGTAAAGGGGTAGTCAGCCACTTTCGGGCGAGCGTTAGAAACGGCGCTAATAAATGTGGATTTACCTGCATTGGGCATTCCAAGAAGCCCCACATCGGCTAAAACCTTTAGCTCGAGATGAAGAGCACGATATTGCCCAGGCTCGCCTTTTGTAGCCTGTCGCGGCGCGCGATTTGTGCTTGACTTAAAGTGTAGGTTCCCAAGACCGCCTTTTCCGCCCTGAGCGACAAGTGCTTTTTCGCCGTGCTTAGTTAAATCGGCAACGGTTTCTCCTGTTGTCTCATCAATGACAAGAGTACCAACAGGGACTTTCAAAATAATGTCTTCAGCACCCGCGCCAAAGCAGTCTGCTCCTCGACCGTTCTCGCCATTTTTGGCAAAGAACTTACGCGCATAGCGATAGTCAATTAATGTGTTGAGATTGCGGTCTGCTAAAACGTAGACCGATCCTCCTCGACCACCATCGCCGCCGTCGGGACCGCCCTTGGGGATAAATTTTTCACGACGAAAACTAGCCGCACCATTGCCACCGTTTCCGCCCTGAACCTCAATTCTTGCTTCATCAACGAACTTCACGTTGACACCTTTTTTATCTAGAGACAGAAAAAGCCCCGTGTCGTCTTCGCTTTGTAGTGCTTACAAAGCTAAGCGCGCGGGGCCTCTCGGTTTTTGTTATGAAGATTTATCGTCGCGCGCGAATTACGCTGCGAACGGGACGACCTTCACAAACTGATGGTTACGCTTACCTTTAACTTCAAAGGCAACTGTTCCATCGACCTTCGCAAAAAGCGTGTGGTCACGTCCCATACCGACGTTGTCGCCCGCATGGAACTGTGTGCCGCGTTGGCGAACAATGATGTTGCCAGCGGTAACCATTGCATTACCAAAAACCTTCACGCCCAAACGTTGAGCTTGGGAATCGCGACCGTTGCGGGTTGAGCCGCCACCTTTTTTATGTGCCATTTTGTCTTATCCTCTTCGCTAACGTTAAAGAATTAGGCCACCTTGATCTCGTCGATCTTGAGCTCTGTGTAGTTCTGACGATGTCCGCCACTCTTCATCGAGTGCTTACGACGACGGAACTTGAAAATGCGAACCTTGTCTGCGCGGCCGTGAGCAACGACTGTTGCAACAACTTGTGCGCCCGCAACGACTGGGGTTCCAACCTTAAGTCCTGCGTCATCGCTGACCGCAAGAACCTGATCGAGAGCGACCTGAGCGCCAACTTCCGCGCTGATTGTCTCAACTCTCACTGTATCGCCGACGCTAACACGGTACTGTTTGCCGCCAGCCTTGAAAATTGCATACATAGTTTTAAATACCTCGCATCGCCTCGCGCCCGAACCCATTTCGGTAGACGAAGCCTTTTTGTTCTAAGAAAAGCGTTTACCCCCAAAAGGAGCTCACGCCGATTTCTCACTTGCGTGGAAAGGTGCGCATTATGACACGCACCTTGTTGGTTGTCAACCGAAAAATCAAGCGAAAACAAGACCGAATCGCCTTATTTGCGCCCGAACTTTCGTTTTAAGCGCTACTAGATAAAGTAGCTCTCAATTCCTTTGCACCTAAACCTTGGGTTAGGAAGCCTCGGGTGCTGTTTCTTCCTTACTTTCTTCAGCCGCCTCTGTGTCAGACGCTTCTAAGGAAACCTCGTCTTGAGCGACTTCCAATGCTTCTGTGCTTTGAGAATCTGCGCTTTCAGATGCGACTTCCTCTTTTTTCACTTCAATGTTCGCGGCAGCTTGAAGCAAAGCACGAAGCGCCGCATTGACTGCCTCTGAAGAACGGAAGGCTTGAGCGATATCGGGATCGAGCCTTACGGTTGCGGTCTTAACGAAAGCGGCGTGGTCCGTGTAGCGGTGCTTTTCAAAAGCACGAGCTCTGGGACCGGACTGCTTACTAAAAGACGGACGCTTTGGTGCTCGATTAAAGGATGCACCACGGTCTGAAAAGCGACGGTCACGGCTTTCGCCACCGAAACGGTCGCGCGGCGCACGACGGTCGTCAAACCGGTCTTCGCGGTCTCTGAAACGGTCACTACGAAATCCCTCATCACCAAAGCGGTCGTCGTTAGCAAAACGCCGTGGTCTTGAATCGAATCGGTCATCGCGACGACCAAAGCCTCCCTCGCGACGGTCACGTCTCGGGGGTTTGTCGTTAAAACGGTCAAAGGGCTTGCTGTCCATGGCGTTTTCCTTACTTATGAATCTTTTTGAGTCTCTTATGTAGAGAAGTCTTTGGCGCTTTTGGCCATAAAAAAACCGAAGACCTAACAGACTCCGGTTTCTCCGACGTTTGGCGTCCCTAAGCGGATTCGAACCGCTGTACCAACCGTGAAAGGGTTGTGTCCTAGGCCTCTAGACGATAGGGACCTTAAATTTTGGTGGAGGTTAGCGGGATCGAACCGCTGACCTCTTGCATGCCATGCAAGCGCTCTCCCAGCTGAGCTAAACCCCCAAAGGAGTCGGAACTATATAGCGTCATTTAGAAAAAATCAAGCGAAATCTTTCCTTAAAATGCGCAAAAAAGAGGATATACCCATGGCAGACCACCTTCCGACCCCCGAGTTTGAAAAGAAAATCGTTACTTTTTCTCACCTCAAAGAACGCGCTAAAGCGTTGCCACACCCCGTTGTTATGACCAATGGCGTCTTCGATGTTTTGCATCGCGGACACGTGACATATTTAGCTCAAGCCCGCTCTTTAGGCAAGAGTCTTATTGTCGCCGTGAATTCGGATGCCTCTGTCAAAATGCTTGGTAAAGGAGAGGACCGCCCAATTAACACCCAAGACGATCGCGCCGCGATTCTCGCCTCACTCGAAAGCGTCGACCTCGTCGTCGTTTTCGAAGACAAGGTCCCACTCAAAGTGATTGAAGAAGCGCACCCTGATATTTATGTTAAGGGCGGGGACTATCGCATCGAAGACTTGCCAGAAGCAAAGCTTGTGAGTCAGTGGGGCGCAAAAGTTATCACTGTTGCTTTTGAGCATCAACGCTCAACAACAGCGCTCTTAAAACGCATTCGTGGCTAACTAGATAATCTTGTAGCCTGCTTGCCGCGCATAGTGCACGGTCGCATCCAAGAACCCTTGCTTATCGCCGCAATCGAACCGTTCACCTTCAAAGCGGTGAGCATACGTCGGTGTTTTCTCAAGAAGAGCTGCAATAGCGTCTGTTAATTGGATTTCTCCGCCCGCTCCCTTTTGTACGTGACGCAACGCATCGAAAATCTCAGGCTCAAGCACATAGCGACCGATTACCGCTAAGTGAGAAGGCGCAACTTCTGGCGCTGGCTTTTCCACGATGGCGTGAACGCGAGTCGTTAAATCCGCTTCGTTTTCCACTCCCACAATACCGTACTTTTGGGTTTCATCGGCTGCAACATCACGAACCGCGAGAACGTTTCCGCCACCAGCTTGAGTGCGCGCCTCGAAAAGTTGCCCTAAAACGGGTCGATGGGCATCGATTAAGTCATCTGCCAAAATCACACCAAAAGGCTCATCGCCCACAACAGGCTCTGCGCAAAGAACAGCGTGCCCCAAACCTAAAGGTGCTGGTTGCCGAATATAGATAAAGCTCACATTCATTGGAGCAATTTCTTGAACGATTTTTAAAAGTTCGTCTTTCCCTTTACTTGAAAGCTCAGACTCCAATTCTCCGTTGTGATCGAAATGGTCTTCGATTGAGCGTTTGGTTTTACCCGTGATGAAAATCATCTCCGTGGCACCGGCTCGAGCCGCTTCTTCGACGGCATACTGAATCAGAGGTTTATCAACGACAGGAAGCATTTCCTTAGGCATCGCTTTCGTTGCTGGTAAAAAGCGGGTCCCAAGACCAGCAACAGGAAATACGACCTTACGAACTGGTTTCATTTCTTCTCCCCCAACAGTAAGTCTCTCGGATAAAATGGGCGGTTAATCTTACAAAACGCCGAGGCGTTTTAGCTAAGGCAGTTTAACAGTCTACGAGAGAACATTCTCGGTTTCGTTTTTGCGTTTTCCCTTGTGTGAGTTTCTCGACCATGTCTTGCGAAGAAAGTTTGATTGCAATAGGTGACCTGCAGGGTTGTTTTGAAAGCTTATTGGGGCTTTTAGAGCAACTGCCTTCTTCTTCGCCCCTTGTCTTTCTTGGTGACATTGTGAACCGAGGCCCGGATTCACTTAAAACGCTACGCTTTGTCAAAGACCTTTGTGACAAAAAACGCGCTCGCATTATCCTTGGCAATCACGATTTACATCTCCTAGCTGTTGCGGCTACAGGGAAGACTCCATCGGCTCACGACACCATCACGGATATTTTGGAAGCTCCTGACCGCGAAGAGCTTTTAGAGTGGCTTGCTTCTCAACCGTTAGTACTGAATACCGACAAGGCTCTTTTCGTTCACGCAGGAATTCCTCCACAGTGGACTCTTGAGAGGGCTCTTAGCCTAGCAAAAGAAGCCTCAGAACAACTTACGGGCACAGGCTGGAAAACGGCTCTCCAACACATGTACGGCAATGACGTTTATAGCGACGAGCTCACTGGAAACGCGCGATTGCGCGGCATCTTAAATGCCTTGACTCGCACCCGCTTTCTAAAGCACGACCTCTCGCCCGATTACAGCGTCAAAGAGGGGCTAGCGAAAATGCCCGCAGGAGACGTCCCGTGGTTTGAAGTGCCCCGTCTTGTGACTAAGCCCATCTGCTTTGGCCACTGGTCGATGTTAGGGCTAGTCTTACGCAAAGACACAATCGCTGTTGACACGGGGTGCCTCTGGGGCGGGTCGCTCTCTGCTGTGCGCCTTTCTGACAAACGCCTTTATCAAGAACCGTGCCCGTGCTGGGCCGCTCCTGGTGCCTAACTGACATGAAGAAGCGAGAAACCACAAAAAGAGTAGCTGACACGATTCAAGTTCGTGGCGCACGCCAAAACAACCTTAAAAATCTCAATCTTGATATTGAGCCATACACGTGGACTGTGATTACGGGGCCTTCGGGATCAGGAAAGAGTTCTCTTGCCTTCGATACCCTTTACTCGGAAGGCCAGCGGCGCTACGTCGAAACCTTTAGCGCGTACGTGAGACAATTCCTTGATCGTCGTGATCAACCCGATGTCGATAGCATTAAGGGAATTCCTCCTGCGATTGCCATCAATCAAAGCAATGCCGTTCGCACGTCTCGTTCCACTGTCGGGACGATGACAGAGATTAACGATCACTTAAAGCTTCTTTTTTCTCGTGAGGCTCATCTTTTCTGTCGCTCCTGTGGCGAAGCTGTCAACGTAAAAAGCGCCTTTGATATGTGGGAAGACATCAAAGAGCGAGCTCAAAGAGCGGGAGACCCCCGTCTTGTCATCACATTTGATGTTCTTTTTTCGAAAAAACTGACGCGTGAATTTGTGATGAACGCCTTATCTTCTCAAGGCTTTACCCGAATTCACACGGAAAGAAACACCCGTCAAGGCACAATTCTTTCTGTCATAGTCGACCGCTTTCGTGCTTCAAAAGCCGACCAGTCGCGAGCTCTTGAAGCCATCGAAACGGCACTTAAAAGTGGACGAGGCGAATACGCCAATAAATTTGCCGTTCATGCTTTAACCGAAGACGGGAAAGAAGCGCTTTGGCCCTATGCCGCGGGACTAACCTGCGCGGCCTGTGACATTGCCTATTCCAAACCGAGTTCTGCGCTTTTTAGTTTTAACTCACCACTTGGCGCTTGCCCTGTTTGCCACGGATTTGGCCGAATCATCGATATCGACATGGATCTTGTGATCGATTCGAATAAGTCTCTAAAAGATGGCTGCATCAGACCTTGGGCTAAGGGCGGGGCCTATGAAGAGTGGCAAAAATCGCTACTGCACTTTGCTCAAGGACACAACATCCCTGATTTCTGTCCCTTCGCTTATTTAAGCGATTGGATCAAACGTTGGGTTATCGAAGGAGACTCCGCTTGGGATGGAAACTTCACAACGCACTGGGCTGGTGTCAGACGCTTTTTTGATTATCTCGAAAGTAAGTCCTACAACCTTCCGATTCGTGTGTTGCTCTCGCGCTATCGCACCTATCAGCCCTGCCCTGAGTGCGGGGGATCTCGCATGAAGCCAGCAGCGCTTCTTTGGCGCATCGGTAGCCGCGAAGCGGCCAATGCTGCCCTTGGTGTGCGTCGCCGCTTTTTGCCGCCTGAAGCTCCAGGGATTAAAAAGAATATTCAAAACATCCCCGGGCTTACGCTCTACGATTTGATGCTCTTGCCGATTTCTGAGCTTCAAAAGTTCTTCGATGTCCTTTCAAAGGAAAAGCTCGATGAGGCAGGAGCCCTTGTTGTAAGCCAAATTCGCACGCGATTAAGTTATCTGATGAACGTGGGGCTAGGATATCTCACGTTAGATCGCCAAAGCCGCACCTTATCTGGCGGCGAAATTCAACGCGTTAATCTCACAACCGCTCTTGGCACGAATCTCGTGGATACGCTCTTTGTTCTTGACGAGCCGTCTGTGGGATTGCACCCAAGAGATATGGATCGGGTCAATGCGCTCTTAGAAAACTTAAGAGACGCCGGTAACACCCTTGTCGTGGTCGAGCACGACCCACAAGTGATGCTCGCTGCCGACCGCATTATCGATATGGGACCAGGGGCAGGTGTCAATGGCGGGCAAATTGTTTTTGATGGAACGCCAAAAGAGTTACGCCAATCTCCTACTCTTACGGGTCAATATTTAAGTGGCGTTCGGTCAATTACAACCAACTTACAGCAAACGCCTCCAACTGAAAGCACCAAGTGGCTTGAAGTGACGGGAGCTGCCGAACACAATCTAAAAAGCATTGATGTGCGCTTCCCACTTGGTTGCATCACAACCGTCACAGGAGTTTCGGGTTCTGGGAAATCCACTCTTGTTGTCGATACGCTTTTTCCTTTACTTGAGCGCTACTTTGGGCGCGCGGCACCGAAGCCTGCCTACGAATCTATTCGTGGTCAAGAAGACCTCCTTGATGTGCACATCATCGACCAGAGTGCGATTTCAAAAACGACGCGCTCGACACCTGCGATTTATGTCGGCGCTTTCGATGGCATTCGTAAGATTTTCGCTAACACACAAAAAGCCCGTGATAGAGACTACACCGCGGGTCACTTCAGTTTTAATTCCGAGCTCGGCCAATGCCCCACGTGTCAGGGATCGGGCTTTGAGCACGTGGAAATGCAATTTTTAAGTGATGTGTATTTGCGGTGCCCGGATTGCGGTGGAAAACGCTATCGGCCAGAAATCCTTGAAGTCACAATCAATCGCGATGGCAAAAAAGAGCGTTCCATTGCCGATATTTTGGATATGACGGTTTCTGAAGCTCTTCGATACTTTGATAAAAATCTCGATATTGTGCAGGCTCTGATGCCTCTTGAAAGCGTGGGGTTGGGTTACATCAAACTCGGGCAGCCACTTCCAACGCTCTCAGGCGGCGAAGCGCAGCGCATCAAACTTGCTGGAGAGCTTGCCAAATCCAAGTCGATGACCGCGGCCGCGGGTCACCTTTATATCCTTGACGAACCGACCACGGGACTTCATTTTGACGATATCGCGAAACTTATTAGCGCTTTGCGACGCTTAACACAGGCTGGCGCCACTGTCATTCTCATTGAACACAACCTTGATGTGATTGATGCAAGCGATTGGGTCATTGATTTGGGACCTGAAGGAGGCGACGAAGGAGGAGAAATCGTTGCTACGGGAACGCCAGACGCCATCGCAAAAGAAAAGACTTGGACAGGCCTAGCGTTAGCCGCCTACCGTAAGACACGCATTGACCCCTCTCTTACGATGACTGGGCTTTTTGCCAAACCCACACCGAAGCCTAAAGAGCTGGGGCGCTCTATGCAGTCGGTTTGGCGCAATGCTCGAGCCGGCGACCTAGGAATCTTTGGCGCACGAGAAAACAACCTAAAAAATATTAATGTTGTCGTCCCGAGAAGAAAGCTTTCTGTTGTCACAGGGATTTCAGGTTCTGGCAAATCCACACTTGCTTTTAGTGTGATTTTCGCCGAAGGGCAGCGGCGCTACCTTGAAACATTTAACGCCTATGCGCGTTCCATGGTGCAGCCAGCAGCGGCACCTGATATCGATGCACTTCTCGGAATAGCGCCGACTGTGGCTATCGAACAGCGTATTAGCCAGGGAGGCTACAAATCCACCGTTGCAACGCAAACAGAAATTCAACAGTACTTGAGACTTCTTTACGCCAAGCTAGGCGTGCAGTATTGCCCAGATTGCAACCTCCCTGTTGAGCCTCAGACACAAGAATCAATTTTTTCCTCGATATTGAAATCTCTTTCGGGTAAAAGCGTGACATTTACCGCCCCCATTGTTCGGGATCGAAAGGGGAGCTACGTTGAGATTTTCTCTCAGGCACGAAACTCTGGCATCGCGAAGTTACGCGTTGACGGCAAATGGCTTAGTACGGGAAATACCCCTCGCCTTTCTCGTTATTCACAGCACACTATCGAGATGCCCATTGCCACACTGCAAGTGGCCTCAGAGCATGAAGAAGAACTGCGCCTTGCCATCTCTCGTACGCTTAACCGTGGCGATGGCTTTATGGACGTGTACTTTTCCATAGAAACCCCAGCAGGTGAAGAAACCGAAGGGCATCGAAGCTTTTCCATTAAACGCGCTTGCCCCAAATGCGGCAGAAGTTTCCCAGAGCCCGACCCGCAGCTTTTTTCTTACAACAGCTCTTTGGGCTGGTGTCCAAAATGTAACGGCCTCGGAAAGATTTATGTTTGGCAGCAGGATGACTTTGATATCCGGAAAGTAGAAAAAATCTCCACGGAGCCTCTTGTCTGCCCAAATTGTCAAGGGGAACGGTTAAATCCCATTGCTAGAGCTTTCCGATTTAAGAATTGGCGTATTGGAGAAATCACTGCGCTTACCGTTGAGAAAGCGATTGAGGTGTTTTCTTCGATGCAACTTACGGGACGAGAGAAAGCAATCGGTGAGGCTCCCATTAAAGAGATCCTTTCCAAGCTGCGTTTTTTAAACGAAGTGGGACTTGGGTATCTCACGCTAGAGCGCGCCGCCCCGACGCTTTCTGGTGGTGAAGCGCAACGCATTCGCCTTGCTTCACAATTGGGCAATAACTTGCAAGGCGTTTGCTACGTTCTTGATGAGCCAACAATTGGATTGCACGCTAGAGATAACGAGCGACTGATTTCGAGTCTTATCTCCCTAAAAGAGAAAGGGAACACTGTCATTGTCGTTGAGCATGACGAAGACATGATTCGGCATGCCGATCACATTGTTGATATTGGACCAGGGGCAGGGAGCCTAGGAGGGTCTCTTGTCGTAGAAGGAACAGTAAATGAGGTTACCGACTGCAAAGAAAGCGTCACAGGACAATTCCTGAAACACCCCTTAGCTCACACCGGTATTGCACGGCACCCCGTTTGCAAGGGTGACCCGGCCATTAAACTTTCAAAAGCGACACTGCATAACTTAAAAGAACTGACAGTGCGCTTTCCTACTGGTCGCCTCATTGCGATTACTGGCGTTTCTGGCTCAGGAAAATCCACTCTAGCCCGAAGCGTTCTTTTGCCGAACTTGCAGGCGGCAGTTCTAGCAAAGCGCTCCCGAGGAATAAAGAAATACGAACCGACAAACTGTAAATCGATTTCTGGATACGACTCGATTCAGCGTGTGCTTGAAGTCGATCAGACACCGATTGGCAAAACGCCACGCTCATGCCCCGCGACCTATGTCGGCCTTTACACGCCGATTCGCCAACTCTTTGCTGAAACCACTGTGGCTAAAGAGCACGGCTGGGGCACTTCACGCTTTTCTTTTAATATCGATGAAGGCAATTGTCCTGTTTGCGGCGGTCAAGGCCAGATCACAATTGAGATGAATTTCTTACCCGACATGAAGCAAACGTGTGAGGCTTGTAAGGGATCACGCTTTAATGAAGAAACCTTAACTGCTCTTTGGCACGGATACTCCATTGGGGATGTCTTGCAAATGAGCGTAGATGAAGCGCTCCCCGTTTTTGAAACGAATAGCGCAATCGCAAAAAAACTACGGCTATTGCAAGACGTGGGACTTGGTTACCTGAAGCTTGGCCAACCCTCAACGACGCTTTCTGGTGGCGAAGCGCAACGCATCAAACTCGTGAGCGAACTCTCGAAAGCCGTGACATCGATTCGGACGAATCGGCGCATTGAGACGTTCTACATTTTCGATGAGCCCACAGTAGGGCTACATATGGCCGATGTGCAAAAACTCATTTCCGTATTGCATACCCTTGTGGATGCAGGGCATACTGTGCTTGTGGTTGAACATAATTTAGATCTCATTGCCGAGGCCGATTACGTCATTGATTTAGGCCCCGAAGGGGGAAACGCTGGCGGCACAATTGTTGGAAAGGGCGAACCCGCTCAAATCGCCAAACGAAGAACACCAACAGGCAGGGCACTGAAACAGTTTCTTAAAACGCACAAAGAAGAACACGAAGCTTCGGAGACAAACAACGCATGAAAACCTATCTTGTAGGAGGTGCTGTTCGCGACAATCTTTTGCGCCGTGCGGGACGCAACGTTCCCGTTGGCGATAGAGATTGGGTTGTCGTGGGATCAAGCCCCGAAGAGATGACAAAAAAGGGATTCCTTCCCGTCGGGAAGGACTTCCCAGTTTTTCTGCATCCGAAAACGCACGAAGAGTATGCGCTTGCAAGAACCGAACGCAAAACCAGCCACGGCTATCACGGCTTTAGTTTTTACACATCGAGCGACGTGACGATTGAAGAAGATCTCGCGCGGCGTGACCTCACGATTAACGCCATCGCTCAAGATGCCGATGGGAACCTCATCGATCCCTTTGGTGGGGCCAAAGATATCGAAGCAAAAACTCTTCGCCATGTGAGCTCAGCTTTCCTCGAGGACCCCGTGCGGCTTTTGCGCTTAGCGCGGTTTGCGGCCCGCCTTCCCGATTTTTCTGTGGCCCCTGAAACCGAGGCTCTTATCAAAGAAATGGTCGCTTCTGGAGAAACCGACCATTTGGTTGCAGAACGAGTTTTTGCGGAAATCTCGCGTGGCCTTATGGAAGCGGCTCCCACACGAATGCTCGATATTCTTATCGATTCGGGCTACTGGACTCGTGCCTTTCCCGAGGCTCCCATTGATGAGTCCATTCGTAAGGCTCTTAACGCTGCCGCCCACGGTAACAGCCCCTTAGCCGTACGCGTTGCAATTGTTTTTTCAAACGTCAGTGAAGCGGCACTTTCAGACTTTTGCGAGCGCCACAAGTTCCCGAGTGATGTAAGCGACGCGTTAACAGTCTTTGTTCGCAATCGCAATATCGTTTTGAGTGCAAAAAGCGCAAAAGACCACTTTATGGCTTTGCAGGCTTTTGATCTTATTCGTCGTCCGAATCGTCTTGAGACTTTCCTACAAACATTGACGCTTTTTTATCCAAGCTTTAACGTTGCGCGTTTTAGAAAGCTCGCTTTGAGCTTTTCTCAAGTCGATGTTGCGCCTCTTATTAAAGAGGCTTCAGGAATCGCGATTAAAGAACGAATTGATGCGGCGCGTTTTAGCGCTATTGAAAAGGCTCTTAACCCATGACAGAACTTGAAGAATTCCTTCAATTAAAGTGCCGTCGTATTCGCTTGGAAGACTACAAAGTTCAAGCGCATATCGGAGCCCTTGAAAGTGAAAAACATCGCACTCAAGAAGTCCTTATCTCGATTGATGTTTGGGTTGAAGATTTGCCTATTCACTCTGATGACCTAAGTGCTGTTTACGACTATCGCGCGCTTGTTGATGCAATAGAGAAAACACTTCTTTTAGGCCACATTGAATTGCAAGAAACCTTAGCCGACCATATTGCTTGTGCACTTCTTAGCGATACACGTGTTGTTGCCACTCGCATTGCAACTCGCAAAACTGAAGCCATCGCTAAGGCGAAAAGCATCGGAATTGAAATTTTTCGCCTGAGAAAATCGTCAACTACCCCTCTCTAAAGAGAGAGGCTTGTGAAAGCAAG